>CAMYMO010000287.1 GCA_947259425.1 uncultured Ectothiorhodospiraceae bacterium
ATAAATACACTAAATCCAATCAAGTTCGTAAAGTCCCAGTCCATAACTGGCATTTAACACTAGCCTTTGTTGGTAATGTTACGGGTGACATTTTTCAATGTTGTTTGCAGCAAGCTGATCAGGTTACGGCAGACGCGTTTACCATTACCTTAAACAAATTTGATTACTTTGATAAATCCAAAATTATATGGCTTGGGTGCGATAAAGTTGATAATGCCTGGTTTGAATTAGTGAATGATCTAAACGTTGCACTGGCTAGCTGTAATTATAAAGCGGATAGAAAACGGCCAATTCCACATATGAGTGTATTACGTAAAGCAAAACAGCCTATGACCGTTGATCAATTCGAACCCGTGGTCTGGAATGTGAATGAGTTTGCTTTAATTGAATCAACGACCGTGGATAAATCGGTAATATACAGGGTCATCAAACATTGGCCATTGCAATAAGTATTATGATGACGAAAAAAGGTAAGCAAATTAAATGAAAGAGATAGACGGCGTTAAATATTACTCGCCAGTAGAAGAAAGAATCAATATTACTTCCCATGCGCTTGGGTTTTTACTCAGCATTGCCGCAACCGCGTTATTAGCCACCTATGCCAGCCTGGATGGTACGGTCTGGCATATTGTCAGTTTTAGTATTTATGGTGCCAGCATGATGATTGTCTTTGCTGCTTCGACGATCTATCACAGTGCAAAAACACCCGTGTTACGAAAACGATTACGAGTTTTTGATCATGCGGCAATTTACCTGCTTATCGCTGGCAGCTATACCCCATTTACGTTGGTGACCTTGAATGGCACGATCGGTTGGGTGTTGTTTGGGATTACCTGGGGTATGGCGCTAAGCGGGATAATTTTAAAATTATTTTATACCGGTAAATTTAAAATTCTCTCAACACTGATCTATGTCTTCATGGGTTGGCTGATTATTTTTGCAATTAAACCCTTAATGAATAACCTACCGGCGGACGGTTTGGATTGGTTGGTGGCCGGCGGCATCGC
Source organism: uncultured Ectothiorhodospiraceae bacterium (assembly GCA_947259425.1). Taxonomy (GTDB): domain Bacteria; phylum Pseudomonadota; class Gammaproteobacteria; order UBA6429; family Thiohalophilaceae; genus SZUA-24. The sequence continues at coordinate 1,008 of CAMYMO010000287.1, forward strand.
TTATACGGTCGGTGCGGTTTTATACAGCATCAAAAAAATAAAAATGAATCACGCCATTTTCCATATCTTTGTTGTTATCGGTGCGGCGTGCCATTTTGTCGCGGTATTTTTTTACGTGTTACCTGCCAGATAGAGCGGATTAACGGGCGATGTTGTTTCGGGTCTGCGCGGAAAAGTCCATCATTCTTTGTAACGACACCATGGCCTGTCGTGCAATCACCGGATCCACCTGTATTTCATACTGACTTCGATTTGGGTTCTCCAGGCACTGAATGAGACCTTCCAGGGTATTCATGGCCATCCATGGGCAATGGGCGCAACTTTCGCAGGTCGCGCTGATACCGGCATTGGGGGCTTCGTAAAATGTTTTACCGGGCGCGACCTGCTGCATCTTGTAGAATATGCCATTGTCTGTGGCGACGATAAAACTTGGATTATCCAGTCGTTCCGCGGCTTTAATCAGAGCGGTCGTCGAGCCGACCTCATCCGCGAGTTCAATAATATCAGCCGGTGATTCAGGATGGACCAGTACCGCGGCTTCGGGATGTTTGTCCATCAGGTTGGATAATGCCGTCGCCTTGAATTTTTCGTGGACCACACAGCTACCTTGCCACATCAACATATCGGCACCGGTAACGGATTGCACATAATCACCCAGGTATTTATCCGGCGCCCAAATGAGTTTTTTACCCTGTCGGTGTAAGTGAGCGACCACTTCGGTGGCAATGCTTGAGGTGACCACCCAATCGGCCCGTGCTTTGACGGCTGCGCTGGTATTGGCATAGACCACAACGGTCCGATCCGGATGGGAATCACAGAACTGGTTAAATGCGTCGCTGGGGCAACTCAAATCCAGTGAACATTCCGCGCCCAGGTCGGGCATCAATATTTGTTTTTCAGGGTTCAGGATCTTGGCCGTTTCACCCATAAACCTTACGCCAGCGACCACTAAGGTTGAGGCTGGGTGCTCGTGACCGAAACGGGCCATATCGAGCGAGTCTGAGACAAAACCACCACTTTCTTCCGCCAGACGTTGTAGGTCAGCATCGGTGTAATAATGTGCGACCAACACCGCATTATTCAATTTTAATAAGCGTTTGGCTTTCGCGAACAGATTCTGCCGCCTAGACTCAGAGAGCGGGGTAGGCAGGCAGACATCTTCAGCGAGCTGACGAATATCCTCGTGTTGGACATCGGGTGGAGTAACGGTGCTGTTCAAGGTGTCGGTACCATCGTCTAGTCGGATTCATTATTAATCTGGGTATATAGATTAATCAATATGAGCATTGAGGCATAGTTCACATTTGGGATATAGCCACTTGATACTATAAATGCGGTCAAATGTAATTGATTTAATTCGAGTTAGATTTTGTAAAAATATAATAAATACACATACTTGGCGTAGGAACTTAGAGGAAATTCTGCTAAAGTGTTGAGCCTGTATTGGTTGTTAAATAATCAAAAATAGTTAAACGAACTCAGAAACCAGCCATAAAAATGACATAGAACATGGATAAACTGAAAATAATCGACAAAATCCATAAGTGTCTACGCCTCTCCGAATCCGGCAATCCCAATGAGGCTGCGGCCGCGTTGCGTCAGGCTCAGGCCCTGATGCGCAAATACGAGATAAACGAAGAAGACGTCCGTACGAGCGAGATCCAAGAGGCCTCAGCTCACAGTGGGGGCTATTTTAATCCACCTTATTGGGCTGTCGCGCTCTCTGAATTGATTGCACAGGCGTTTGAGTGCCGGGCCTATATCTCCCGTAAAGATGACGAGCGCCCGGTATTTCGCTTTATAGGCGTGGACTGTAGCGCCATTGTAGGTGCTTATAGCTTTACCGTATTGTATCGCCAGTTACGTCGAAGCCGCCGTCGATATATGGATGAGCTCGGCATCGATGATAATTGCGAACGTCTACGCCAGGGCAATGTTTTTGCCCAGGCCTGGTTATTCAGAATCGCCAAGACCGTCGCTGAATTTATCGCAAATCCAAAGAATGAACAGGCCATCGATGCGTACGTTAAAGCAAATTATGGTGAAACCATGGATTTCGAACGCGATCCGGCCGACCCGGAATCGAAGGATTATGATGTTATCCTATGCGGTATGCGGGCGGCGAATACGGTGCAACTTAGACGTTCAGTGAGTCGGGCAGAATCCAATAAAAGCATTATCGAGGAGTGCGCTTAAGGCCATTATTGCTTATCATTAATAAGGTTGGGTGGTCAGCGGTGTTTTAGCATGGCTTTTTTAACAATCAGAACTTTAAGTTTTCTAACTACGAACGCTAATAATGAAAGACATGTCGTTATATAGTGAGTCAGGCCTTTTCGACATAATAATAAATATTCAATTTTAGTAACCATCAGGTGAACCAGGTGTCAGCCTCGTTAAGCTACACAGCAGAAGATTTTGACAAAACCATCCCATGTAAGACGGTATTGACTGTTGGACGAGATAAAAACAGCGATATTGTCCTGGCGGATTTAATGGTCTCGCGCAATCACGCGATGATTCGTCGTATTGGACATGGGGATTATTACCTGATTGATGGTGGCAGTTCCAATGGCAGTTATGTGAATCAACAACGGGTGACCATGCCCAAGCTATTAAAACATGGTGACAAGATTACCATTGGTGGAATCGATTTTCTATTTGAACAAGAAATGACGGTGCAAACCGATGAAGAAGACAACATCGTCATGGAAGATACGATCGTTCATGATACGCCAGAGATTAAAAAAATAACCATTATTGTCGCCGACATTCGCGGTTTTACCTCGATGTCAGAACAAATCCCAATACGTTCGTTAACGCGCATGATGAATACTTGGTTTAATCAGGTGAGTGATGTCATATTGAAAGAAAATGGAATCGTCGATAAATTTATCGGTGATTGTGTGTTTGCTCGTTGGGAAGCGGATGAAGATGAGATCTCCACGATTGTTAGTGCATTAAAAGCCGCCGTAAGGATTAGTGAAATAACAGAAGAGTTAAACAATAATTTTACCGAACTTTCTGAAGACTTACATATTGGCGTCGGTATTAACACCGGTGCGGCATCGGTATCAACCGGGGTAGATAACTCAGCGATGGGTGATGCAGTCAATGTCGCATTCCGTCTGGAAAGTGCGACTAAGATGCTGGGTAAGGATATCGTATTAAGTGAATCAGCCTATCGCCACTTTCCACGGGAATACTGGAAAGACCAGGAACAAAAAATTCGTGTCAAAGGCAAGCGCGATCCGGTCAGGATCTTTGCCATAGACTTTGATGTATTACCGAATCTGATTAAACGGATGACGGATGATGGTAAAAAAAAGAAAAAAAAACGAGGTAATTGATTATTCAGCTTAGGTTCAGTTGCCGGTGGCTAACATGTCCCGATGCGTCCCTCATTTAAAATCATTGCCCTTATTTTAAGTTTAGCAATCTCTTTATCCGGCTGTGCTCAGCAGCCTACTAATCAACAAACAGCGCCAGCATCTACTCCGTTTAGCGCTCATTCTGGATTGAATCGGTGTCATCAAGTCAATGCGGATGATCTGGATACACGTCAATGCTATAAGACGGATAGGCAAAGAGATGATTTTGACCGGCATAACGACAATACAGAAATTAGCTTAACCGGTGTTTTTGTCTATTCGATTGTGCAGATTGTGATCGAGGGGTTGGTGCATGCCTTGCTCAATCATTAGCATCGTGATTGATAAAGTAATTTAAAGAGATTAACGCTGATCGGGTTCCATGTAGATACGCATATCTTCTAACGCATTTTCCATTGCAACTTTGATTTGAGTAACGATTTGATTAGCTTCATCAGCATAACGCCAGTCTTCATGTTCTGGATCAGCTGACTGGATGGCGGCCTGACCGCGCGCGAGCACTTCAACTTTATCATCGGGTAAGAATTGCTCTAAATAAACATAAGCCTGAACCAGTCCATTCAGTGCCCCATCACGTGCTGGTCCGGCTTCAGCGGTTACATCATTAAGTTCCCAGATCAGGGTTTGGATCGATTGCCTTATCTCGTCTTTGCTGGCAGGCAATAATGATATCGGTAAAGCGGTGTTGACGTGCTTCAGACGGGCAAGCAATTCACCATAGGTATGCACAATATTTTCGGCATGTTCTACTTTTTTATCAATTGCGACTTGATCCATACTGAGGATTCTAGCATGGTTGTATTTATTGATTCACAGGATAATGTCGCAAAAAAGTACAAGATATGAACAAGTTTGTGACAATTTGTTAGAAGACCAGAATGAGCTCTATGTAAATACAAATGGAATTTATTAACGAATTTTTTAATAGCCAACACCCAATCGTGCCAGGTGTATTACTTGCCGTGCTGGTTGCATTGGTGATGTTTTTTAGCTGGTCGCCAATCAAACAGTTATTGGCGCATTGGAGCTTGAGCCACCTGTTAAAACAGATTGGCCTGCAGAGCATGAGAAATGTTTATATACAGGATGGTCTTGGCGACGTAATTTATGTTGAGCAACTTATCCTACAGGCCGATGGTTTATTGTTGGTAACCATTAAACCTTTTCGTGGCAATATTTTTGCGGCAGAACAAATCGATCAATGGACCCAGGTGGTCGGTCATCACAGTTATAAATTTCCAAATCCATTGCATCAACAGGAAACGGACCTACAGGCTTTACGTGCCGTTATGCCGGACACACCGATCAGGCGTTTAGTTATATTCGCCAAAGGTAGTCGTTTCCCCAAAGGTAAGCCTGAGGATGTTTGTGATTTTACGGATCTAAAAAATATTGCTGAACAACAAAAAAATAAGGTTGTGATGCCGGCGATTCAGGCGCAATGGCAAAGTTTAATCGCTCAGGTGGAACCCGCGTTAAATATGAAGCAGTCAATTTTATTTCGTCGTGGTGATAAGCGTCGCTTGCTATTGGGCGTGCTAAGTGCAATTGCTGCCCTGGCTTATTCGCTTTGGTATTTAGGAATTTTAGTATGAGCTGCGTGTATGATAGATAAGCTAAAGAAATTTTTTGACTCGCTCGGAGAAGTGAATGCCAATGAAGGTTTAAGCGATGAGCAGATTCAACATGCGGCGGCGGTCTTGCTGGTAGAAGCGATGATGGCGGATCATCACGTTGCCGAAAGTGAAATTCAACAGCTAATCCTTTCCCTGCAGGACATATTTTCTATTTCAGTAGAGCACTCTCAGAGTTTGATGTCGCTGGCCAGAGAAAAACACAATGAGTTGGTGTCTTTACAGGAAATGACGCGCATCATTAATGCGACCAAAGATCAGGAATTGAAAAAAAATATCATTTTTGCGATGTGGTGCATTGCATTAGCCGACGAAAACAAGGATAAATATGAAGAGCACCTTATCCGTAAGGTTGCCGAGCTGCTCTATATAAGCCATGCTGATTTTATTCAAGCAAGACTTAAGGCGGAAAAGAGGTATACTTAGTTATCTTTTTTCGAGCGATGGCCTGTTGGGAATTTTTGAGATAAACCATAGATGTTAACTTCCAGATTGTTTTTACTAGGCATGGGTCTATTTGTTGCCGTGCATGCCCAAGCTGAGGGTAATGTTTGCGAACCATCGTCTGGAAATATTGCCCGTGCGATGTTTACTACCCAAATCGACGATCGAGAGCCAGTCGATCGGGTTCTGATCCTCGAGAATAAAATACCGGAACTCTATTTTTTCAGTGATCTACGACATCTACAGGGACAAACGGTCAAACATCGTTGGGAATATGAGGGACGAGTGATAAAGGAAAAGGTGTTTCGCGTGAAAGGCCCGCGCTGGCGCATATACTCGCTCAATAAGCTTGATAAATCGATGCTGGGTAGATGGACCGTGGTGATTACCGATAAAGACGATTGCCCGTTAAAAGCGGTTATATTTCAATATGTGAAAAGTGACCAGGGCGAAGGTTCAGCCATTATTGATTTACGTTAGTTAATTCTTCAGTTTCAAAAATTGTATTAGTTCTGTTTACGCCATTTCGATAACATCTTATTAAAGTCATCTTCAGCTTCAGACTTCACTTTATCTTCCAAAATCGTTTTATTACTGCCAGTACGAGCACGTATCGCCGCCAGACCACGGGTCGGTTGCTGTTCGGTTACGGTGGCGACCTGTTCAACTTCAAGATAGGTCGGTCGGGTAATTGCGACAATACTGATGGTGACCATCACCACGACACTTGCCGCCAAGGCAATGAGTGAGCTACGACTGCGACCAGACTTACGATTATCCGCTACCGCTTCTTTGATTGGAGCAAAGTGATCATCTTCGACCGAGGCCTTGGCCTTAGGAGCAGGTGCTGAATTAGCCGTTATATTATCAAGCTCAAGTAATATTGAATCGCTGAATTCGGATTCTTGATCGACGATCAGTTCTTCAGGTTCGTCATCGGCGTAGTCCAAATCAAACGATGGCAATTCATTGCGAGATCGTTCGGCGAGCTGAACCTCAGCTTGTTGTAATAATTTTTCAGCCTCTTCACGGCTAGGTGGGCGCGCTGAGGGTGCTTTAAAGATGAAGATATCTTCTTCGCCTTCTAGAATAGTTTTATCTTTTACGACATGCAGTTTCGCTTTAGCCAGTTTTGGCCCGCGTCCCATATTTATTTGGACATCATCGTCGAGAATCGCGGTTTCGTGTTTATCAAGCTTACTACGGAGCGATTGAGCCATTTGTTTCGCTTTCTGTGAACGCTGGTCAGATTGCTGCTGGGCTTGTTGGTTGGCTTGCTGCACGCGTTGTGCTTCTGCCTGGCGCTGTTGTTCAACCTGGGCAGCAATTCGAGCCTGTTCTTCTGCGATGCGTTGTTCTTCAAGCTGGGCAGTAAATCGAGCCTGTTCTTCAGCAATGCGTTGTTCTTCAAATCGTATGGCTTGTTGTCTTGCTTCTTGTTCAGCGTCTAGCGCAGCAGCCTGACGCTCGGCCTGTTCGGCTGCCAGAATTGCCGCTTGACGAGCCGCTTGCGCCGCTTGTTCCTGGGCAGCAGCCTGATTGGCTTGATGTTGTACTGATTCTTCTTCAATTCGGGTGCGAGCCCGGGCCGCTTCGTCCTCAACCAGCTGACGGGTTTGTTCCATTTCGCTACGTAAGCGAGCGGCTTCCTCGATGGCGGCACGGCGAATCGCATCGGCTTCAAGTTGTGCGGTTTCCATGGCTTTTTTGGAGACATCTTCGATTGTTTGTTTACGAATCGATTCAGCTTCGAGTTCGGCGACGCGCATAGCTTGCTCACGTTCGAGCTTGAGTTGTTCCAGAGTTTGTTTGCGAATCGATTCGGCTTCGGTCTCAGCAAGACGGCGAGCCTCTTCACGCGCTTCCTGATGAGCCTGTTTAATCGTTTTTTGGCGAATCTCTTGAGCTTCGGCTTCCGCTTTACGACGCGCTTCTTCTCGCGCCTGTATCTGGGCTTCCTGAATCGCCTTTTGACGAATGGCGTCCGCTTCCGCTTCGGCCTCGGCACGAGCAGAGTCGAGCGCTTTGCGGCGTTCCGTGTCGATTTCCTGACGTTTTAGTTCTTCTTCAGCTTTAATCCGGGCAGCTTGTTCGGCGGCGGTTTGTTTCTCACGTTCCATCTGCAATCGCATGCTTTCGGCTTCTTTTAGAGCCTGCTTGCGAATCGCTTCCGCTTCGAGTGTACCCTGACGACGAGCCTCTTCAGCAGCCTTAGAGGCTTCGGCAACGGATTGTTCTGCTCTACGACGCGCCTCATTAAGTGCGTTTTCCTGATGCTGCTTTTCTTCTTTGAGCATCTGCGCTTTACGGGTTTCCAGTTCGTTACGGATCCGTTCGGCTTCTTTAAGAGCCTTTTGCTTGACCGCTTCTGCCTCAGCTTTAACTTCTTCCGCTTCCTGTTGGGCAATCAGTCTGGCCACTTCAGCCGCGCGTTCCGCCTGTTGTTTTTCAACTTCCGCCTGTTTTAATTCGGCATCGAGTTCGGATTGTTTTTGTTCGACCGATTGTGATTCGGTTTTGATCTTTGCTAATTCTTCTTCAGCGCGTTTTCGGGCTTGTTCGGCTTCTTCGCGAATCTTATTCGCTTCTTGTTCTTGTTGTTTGGCAAATTCTTTGCCTTTTTCGACTTCATTTTTCGCCGAGGCAAGAATTTTTTCTCTTTGTGCCAGGGCTTCTTGTTTCAGCGCGTCAATTTCAGCCTGGGTCTTTTGGCGCTCTGCTTCGGCTTTTGCGGTTTTATTCGCTAAGCGATCAGCCTGGGCGAGCAGGGCATTGGATTTTTCTTGTAATTTATCAGCCTTAGTGGTGACAAACTGGCGAGCAAACTCTGCATCCGTGGCTTTTGCAGCCTGCTGCTCTGCGCGTTTTTTATGCTCAATATAAGCCTTGTCATTCAGTTCAGGTAAGTTCTCAACCGGTGAGACTTTGGCCGATGGGGTTGCGGGTGTTTTTGCCGCAGGTTGTTCGGTTTCGGTTTTGGTTGAGATTTTGGCTTCAGTTTTGACTTCAGATTTGACTGGGGCGGCGGCGGATTTTGGCTGCGTTGCCGGTGTTGCTTTGGCGCTGGTAGCGGCAGGGCTAAACGGTTTATCTTGTTTATTGAGGCCGCCTTTTAAGACAAATACTTCAAGGCTTTGCTGAGCAAGTAAAAAGGCGGCAGCGCGACTTTGGGTGCTGTCGTTGCAATAAATGATATGTTCACGTGTGGCATTCAGATCCTTGGACCGGACGCGCATCATTGACAAGGGAATATTTTGTGCCCCCTGGATACCATTCGTATTAAATTCTTTATTGGTTCGAACGTCGAGTAATGCCGCGCCGGCTTTAACCTTGCTCATCATCGTGGCATGGTCGATTTCACGTAGCATGGGTTCGACCAGGAGCTGATGGAAGTCTGTTTTGCTCAGACGCATCAAGACTCCACTTTCTTTCACGGTGACCGTGGCATTACGTTTGCCATTCGTGATCAGCGCCTCTTCACCGAAACCATCGCCGGGACCCAGGATGGCCAGACGAATCTCGTCGGTTTTGGGGGCAGGGCGGCGTGAGACGCTGCACTTACCCTGCTTGACGATATAGTAGTAGTCATCAGAAGCACCTTGCTCCATGATGACGTCCCCGGTCTTAACCGGCATTTCTTCCAGTTTAACCAGGATGGATTGGATGTTTTGAGTCGGTAATTGTAAAAAAGCGGGTGATTGCAGGAATTTGAGCATCCAGTCGCTTTCTGGATCTTCATGGACCCCAATTTCGGTGACTTCATAGGTACCGGAAGGGTCATTACTTAGCAGGATTTCAAGTAAGTCACTGTCGATATGTAATAAAACGACGTTGGTCTTACTGCGACAGGTGCTGGGACGAGGCCATTCCTGTGCGATAGGGTAGCGTGAGTCAGCGGTTTTAGCCTTAATGGTCTCACTACGGGGGTTGCCAGTTACCTGTAATTCAAGTGTGCCCGAGAGCAGGTAAGTTGAGCGGGAGTCCCTTTCGCCTTGACGGAAAATTACACGGCCCGGAGGGAGTTCCTCGACCTGCGATTTGCTCGCAATTTCTTCAAGTTTATCAATACTTAACGAGCCTAACGGCTCAAGTGTCTTTAAAAACTTGACTTGTAAATATTCTCTAGCGCCACTCATCTGTTTATCACCATAATAAAGCGGGTTAAGGATCCTCCTAACTCATTACTCAAAGTAAGGATATGCCCTTGATTTCTCTGTAGTTATAGTCGGCCGAAAACGTAACAGCAATAGACTTTGTATAAGGATAGTCTCTAATTTTTATTCAAGTTGTGAGTGTATTCACACTGCACGCACTTATTACGTTTATTATTATTTTCATGCTTGTTATTGCTAAAAGTCACGCATGAAAATGATTTTGCCACCCTGCATTGAACCCGTCATCAGTTCAAATACAATCTGACCATTTTGGTCAAGGTTTAATTGTAATCCAATATGCGCTGTAAGGCTATCGATCTGATCAAAATCTAGGCGCTGATTGAGGTCTCCAGTGGCTTTTTCCTGCCCATCCAGCCCCAGGTAACTTATTGATAAATTGGCATATAATGACTCACTAATATAGGTCTGGCTCTCCACACTCAGGTT
>CAMYMO010000288.1 GCA_947259425.1 uncultured Ectothiorhodospiraceae bacterium
GATTTAGGTTTTACTCTAGATGGTGGTTTGCGAGGGACTTCTTCCTTGGCGGAAAGTAAATCTTTGTCCCTGAAGCGAGCCTGTCTATCGACTGGAATTAGCTGATTTTCTTTTAGGATATTGAAAATCTTTTGTTGTTTAGTTCGTCGTTCTGAAAATTCATTTTTCGATATGCCATATCCGAAAAAACCATTATTACCGGGGGGCAGGATGGGGGTGCTGACCTGGCCCAGATGATCCACCTGGAAATAACCAATGACCCCTTTTAGATCCGAACTATTTGCCAGGTTGGTCAGCGGGGAGCGCTGTAAAATGTTGGCTGCCGGATCACCGGCAATGTTTAAAAAACTATAATCAGAGAAGGCACGCTGTTCTTCTGCATAAATTAAATTATTAAACTTGTCGTCGATGCGTGTCGCCAGCTCTTCTGCTAATTGGCGTTGCTGGTGATAAGCTTCCCATTTAATCTGATCATAAGCCTGGTAGACGAGCAGGCCTGTGGGGATCAGTAGGGCAAGGAAAAAGCCTAATAGGATCAGTTTAAGTTGCTTTTCCTCGAGCTGTTTAAAGCTAAATTTTTTCATTTTACATTAAGGCGGTAACCTGCCCCACGAACCGTGACTAAAAACTGTGGTTCTGATGAAGAATGTTCGATCTTACGGCGTAATTTTGCGACATGAATATCAACCGTACGTGTTTCGATGTCCAGGTCTTTTGCATAACCCCAGATCTTACTTAATAATTCATCGCGAGGTATTGGACGATCGGAGTGGGTATTTAAATATTGCAAGATATCCATTTCACGTCGGGTAAAACTGAGGTCTTCATTCTTACGTTTACCGTTAAGATTTTGGGTGTCGATATAAGTTTCATCATCGAGTTCGATTCGATGTTGCTGTTCAATGCTAACCTTTGCACGCCGTAGTACAGCCTGGATTCGTAATACTAATTGGGCCACTGAAAAAGGTTTGGCAACATAATCGTCTGCGCCCAATGATAAACCCTGAATTATATCGTCGTCACTGGTTTTTGCGGTTAACATTATAATCGGCTGTTCTCGATCTCCTTGGCGAATTCGATTACAAATCTCAAATCCATCCATGCCTGGCAGCATCACGTCTAAAAGTATCAGGTCAAATTGTCCTGACTGTGCCTTTTTTAAACCCGCAGGACCTTCTTCAGCAAAATCGACGTCATAGCCATGGTAGACCAGGACATCGATTAGGCCGGTGCGGATTGCCGCTTCGTCTTCGACGACTAGGATTCGTATTTTTCTGCTCATAATATCGTTAAGAATACCAGTTTATTAGCCCATTAGCGCTGCTGGGCATGTAAAAGTTTTGTAAATATCCTCAATCCGATTTTACCTGAGGCTGTCTAAAAATCATCCTGCTTGCCGCCTAAACTTCATGGCAGAACATAAGTTTATTGATAAGGAGAAGTTTCATGGCACTGATTAATCGTTTTTCCCGGCTGTTCCGAGCCGATTTACATGCGGTTTTGGATCGCATCGAAGAGCCCACTTTACTGTTAAAGCAGGCCGTACGTGAAATGGCGGAAGACGTCGCTGAGGATGAAAAGAACTTGAAAATTATTCGCTTTGAACAGGAACAGGGGCCAGTTTTACAAGCTGAAGTTGATGCGGCATTAAAAGAAATTCAACATGAGATCGATCTATGCCTTGATTCTAAAAATGAAAAGCTCGCTCGCTCGGTGATTAAACGAAAATTAGAACTACAACAACGAGCCAAACGTATTAAACAAAAAGCAGATGGCCTTGCGAGTGAACTGGCGAGTTTAACCGAGCGATTAGAAACAAACCGAAATCGTCTGGCCGCCATGCAACAGAAGTTGGAAATTTTAGAAGAGGACCAGGCCAATCGATCTAATCAGTCCACTGTCTATGATGTCGATGTCAGCATCTCAGAAGATGACATAGAGGTGGCGTTACTAAGAGAAAAACAAGCGAGGAGTGGATCATGAAACGGCCCGTGTTTAGTGAAGGTGTTTTAGTTGCCATTATTATTAGTTTAGCGGTGACCGTAGTATTCACGGTGATGTCTGCTTTCTTCCCAACCCGATGGTTGTTGCAGATCATGATTGCTGGGGTGAGTTTTTTTTATGTCATGTACCTGTTAGTCAGAAGCAATGAAAAGGTAGGTAAATTAACCGTAGTAGCAGTATGGGGAGGGATCTCGATATTGACCTGGTTGTTTTCACCCTCGATCATAGTTACCTTATTTGTGCATATTGGACTGATATGGTTAGTCAGAGCCTTATATTTTTATACTAGTATATTGATCGCCTTTTTTGATCTTGGTTTAACCCTGTTTGCGGTGGCCTCGGCGATTTGGACCTTATCCTACACCAACAGCTTGTTTCTGAGTGTCTGGTGTTTCTTTTTGCTGCAATCATTTTTTGTATTATTACCGTCTGATTTATCCAAGCATAGGTCTAGCCGTGATTCAAGGACTACTGACTACGCCGATGCGGTTAATAAATCCAAACAAATGGATTCATTTGAACAAGCCCATCAATCGGCGCAAGCGGCGTTACGTCAACTTGCAGCTCAACGCTAACGTATAGGGGAAAAGAATATATTAGTGAATACTTTCCAGTGTAGGCAGGATTCAAATATTTTAGTAAAATGGAAACAAATGGCATCAGTGTCTCATTACATCTCAGTGTGGATAAATACAACTCATTGATTATCTTTTGCTATCTGCTAACGAAGAACTTGAACTTATAAGGCTATTAGGGCATAAAGTATCGGGAGGATTTATCGTATAATCCACTGAAATATATAAAATCTATCAAAGTAGAGTAGGGACGCTTATGAAAATCTCAAGATTGATTGGATTAGTATCAATACTAATTATCATAGCATCCTGTGACCGGGCGGCTGATGTCTCTGAGCCCGTTTCGTACGATAAAGCAGGTATTAACTTCCTATATCCCCAAAACTGGAAGATCACGGATGATGGTGAGCTGGACAATATTCGTTATGTTTTATTGGAAAGTCCTGGTGATGCAATATTTATCGCGCAAGTCTATTTATTAGAAGATGCGGTATCGTTAAAAGAATATGCTGATTGGTTTTCAGATGAAGCTATCAAAGAGACACCTATTTTCGAACGGACAACAGGCAATTTTATTAAAATCGAAGCCGAGATTAGTGGTGAAAACGTAGCTGGATTAAGACAAGATTTTTCTATAAATGTATTTAAATTAGCGGTTCCTCATGTGGCGGAATACTATCGGCTTGAAAAAGACGATAAAGTGGCGTTTCTCGTTAGTCAGGCGGCGAAGGAAGATCTTAAGCATGAAGCCGAAGGATTTAATTTGCTTTTGAAATCATTTAAGATTAAATGATGCGTAATATGGATATCTCGGTAGATTAAAACGTGAAATCAGTCGTACTCAAAGGTCGTGGTGCGTCTAGCAACCCGGATTGTCGTTATCAGCTGGACGTCCGCGATAGCGTCGATGATGAATGGTATTTCGATCAGACGGCCGATAAGATTAAAACGACGGTGACACGAGATTCCAGTAAAACCATCATTACAAAAAATAATTCACCGGATGTCCCGTTTACAAACTCAGTCAATCCATATCGTGGTTGTGAGCACGGTTGTATTTATTGTTTTGCGCGTCCCACTCATGCCTATCTTGATTTATCACCAGGACTGGATTTTGAGTCAAAATTGATCATCAAGCCGGATGCGCCAAAGTTACTGGAAAAGGCTTTACGGGCAAAAAACTATCAATGCCAGCCGTTGGCATTGGGTTCAAATACTGACCCCTATCAACCAATTGAACGTGAATATAAATTAACCCGGCAAGTATTAGAGGTCCTGGCCGAGTTTAAACATCCTGTCGCCATCATCACCAAGTCTTCGTTGATTGAACGCGATATCGATATTTTATCCGAAATGGCGAAATTGAATTTAGCGGAGGTGATGGTATCCGTGGCAACTCTGGATAAAGACATCGCCCGTACACTTGAACCCAGGGCAAGTAGCCCAAGCCGACGACTTAAAACGATTGAACGTTTAGCCGCAGCGAATATTCCAACCGGCGTTTTAGTTGCTCCTATGATTCCGGTACTAACCGATCCGGAATTGGAGAACATTGTTAAACGCTGTGCTGAGGCCGGTGTAAAAAAGGCAGGTTATATTTTATTGCGATTACCATTAGAAGTCGCCCCATTATTTGAGGAGTGGCTCCAAACCCATTACCCACTAAAAGCAGAACACGTGCTTACCCGGATCCGAGATACCCGAGCGGGTCAGTTATATAACAGTGAATTTGGCTCACGTATGCGTGGAGAAGGACCCTTTGCGGCAATCATTGGCCGGCGATTTGACAAAGTCTGTAGAGGTGCGCAATTAAATACCGAGCGATTGACCCTGGATACTGATCACTTTCGCATTCCTGAACGTTTTGTTCCGCAAATGGAGCTATTTTGAGCTTATTTATTCTAATTAATCAGTTTAAAACCCAAACTTTGCTGGGTAACGTTACTTACTTCAGGCTGGCATAGTGTATGCGTTGTCTACTATGCAGTCTGATGTTCTCCTCCTATTTATAGGAATTATGGGCGCTTACCCTTAAGCGCCCTTTTTTTATGTTTTAATATGTCTATGGCTAAAAACGCTCTACGAATAATTTTATTACCGGGTGTTTATGGCACTGGGCTAATGTTTACGCCACTTGTTGACGCGATGCCAGAAGAATATGATTGTCGGATTATTTCGTATCCAATTGACAAGGTTTTATCGTATTCCGAGTTGACGAAATATGTTGCCGAACGAATTCCACAGGACAAACCGTTTATCATTCTTGCCGAATCGTTTTCTGGGCCAATAGCTTTAATGTTGACAGAACTATTAGGTGAAAACCTCAAGGCGCTGATATTGGTTTGTACTTACGTAACGAATCCACATCCCTGGCTCGCTAAATTTTCTAAATTTGTGTTAAAAGATCACATTGTTGCCCGAACACCGAGCCGGTTTATGGCCCGCTTTATGATTGCCGGATTTAAGATGAGTGATGAGATGCTGGACCTGGCATTCTCCATTCAGCGTCGGGTTTCCGCGAAAGTTTTTCGCTATCGGCTTTATGAAGCGATGGCGGTTGATGTAAGTGGAATCCTTAAACGACTAAAAATGCCGATATTGCACATGTATGCCAAAAATGATCGGGTGATACCGCGATCCGCTCAGCGAAAGATTAAACATATTCGGCCCGATTTAAATTCCGTTGCCATCCCCGGACCCCATTATTTACTGCAGACCAAGGCAGAAGAATGTCTACGCTCTATTAAACCTTTTTTAAAATCTTTATAAAGATTATTTTTTTGGTTTGATTCGATAGCGACTCAACATGCCGGCGCTAATGTGATCGGTGACATGACAATGAAATAACCAGTTCCCTGGATTATCGGCTTGCATATCAACGCTGCGCATACTGGCAGGTAAGAGTTCAACCACATCCGTGCGGCGACCATGGTCCAATACAGTTTTGCCATGCCAATGCGCCGTATGCAGATCAACCTCAGTCCCCATACCAAGCAAGTGCCAGCGCACTCGATCACCCTCGGTCATTTCCAGGCCTTGAAGGTTACCAAAGATGTAGCCATTGATGGCATGTTTTAAGTTACCTTCTTCGAAGGCATCTGCTTCCGGTGAGTCGTGTTTGAATTTTTTTACTTTGCCAACGATCTCACGACCATTTTCGTCAAAGATCATATACATCGTGGTAAAGGCCACATCGACATCCTTGGGGCGCGGGTCTGATTTAGAGCGGGCCATGCCTTTTTTCGTAATGACAATGCTGCCAATGAGTCCGTCATAAATCTCGGTCACCGAATCAACATGTGAATGATATAACCAGACGATGGAAGAGGGGTCGTTAGGACCTGGGGCCGCATCACGATCCGCTTCCCAGGTATAGGTAAATTTATTTCCAGCCTTAACCAGGGCACCTTCATTTTTCCAGTCGGCGCCTTCATTTTCTTCCGTATAAAAAACACCGTGCGGGTGCATACTAAGGGTTTTGTCAGCTTTATTATAAAAATGGACCTTGATGGTATCGCCTTCTTCTGCACGTATTTGCGGGCCAAGAATGCCCATCCACTTCGGTTGTTTAACTTTTTTTGTATAGCTGCCATCCGTGTATTGAATGTAACGATATTTTCGGTAAGTTAAATAATCACCCCAGACTTGCAGTCCCATTTTGGGGCGTATCAGGTTTTTACCGGTTGGAGCGTAATTCCAGGTGACTTTTTCAGCTGCTATCCAATATTCGCGGACCTGACCTGCCTGAGCCGAACTATAAACACTACTTAAGCCAAATAGGATAGTCAGTACAATTATTTTTTTCATAACAGAACCTGAATAGAGTAGTTAAGTTAATTTACGACGACGTCGTTTATACCAAATGATGGTGCCGGTAACGGCTAATATGATCAACAAGATGCCAGCCAGATCAATAATAATCACGCCACCTTGACTGATTATGCGGCCGCTGTGTACATCCAATAGAACGCGCTCCCAACTAATGCTATGCCCTTGCGCAAAAATGGATTCAGATAAGTGCGCTGGGATGTCATCTGGCTTTGACCAATTGATGCCGGTGTTTTCAATCGGTTGCCAGGAGACTAAATCGGCATCGGCTTTAAACAGTCCTTGCTCTGTTTTTATGACTATGAATTTATCTTGTTGACCCAACTGGATAATGTCACCCAGCTTCTCACCAGGCGCATTGAGTTTTTCAATGATGTCACCATCAATGGTAATTAACCATATTGTTTCAGACGTCGCCAAGGCATAGAAATGTTCTGTCGTGGTGGCACCCCGTAACGGGTTAATACTTTGACCAATGATTTTCTGATTAAAATAAATATTTTCATTCCATTGGGATATCCAATGATCATCAAGCTTGTGGCCAGGTAAAGAATCGGGTTGTTTAATGCCATACCAGCCTAATATAGTTGAGCTCGAAATATAGTTTTTATCAACACCAATATCGTTAGTATGATTGAGCAAGATACCGGTGATGGAAAGATGAATGGCGATGATCGCGACACTGAGCCCAATATAGCGATGGAAGGATAATAATGTGCGAATAAAAGATGGTTTTTTAGGAGCCATTCTTTTTCATGACCTGAGAATCTAAATACAAGGCAATACGGGATAGTTTGGTCACGGCATTAACCGATAAGGTCGCCCCCGAAATGCTGTCGATGGGTTTGGATAATTCATTTTCCTTTTCGAGGGTGACGGCTTTGAATTGATCGGTAAAGTCTTCACGTTTGATCTCCCAGCCGCGACTCTCACGAAAGATAAGAACTTTAACTCGTTCTATTTGGCCTTGGTTAATAATAAATCCAACGGTAATGGGTTTTTCTTTACCGATTTCTTCAAGTATCCAGACACTGCGTTTATCCTGTAACCAATAACGTGTGCGTAAGGTCGGTGGTTTGTGACTTAGAATCGATTTTACCGTTTTTCCAATTTCACCGGTAAACCAGACGAATTGTGCCTTCGGGACTTTATTGGCAAAGGTTTCCGCCAAAAAGGCATCGGGGTGTTGATAAACACCCCGTGCATGACTGTTTAGTGGTATCACCAAACAAATTGCTAGCAAGTAAAGTCGTACCATAGATTAATTTCTAAATCTTTTAACCTTGTTCTAGAATTGATAGCCAACGCCTAGGTTAAAGCCATCAAATTCACTTGTACCGGCTGGTGTATCCTGATCCTGATAATCAAATTTCAAGACAACATGTTCATGTGGCCAGTAATTAAATCCGGCATCGATTTGACTGGTTTCAGAATCAGTTGCATCCGATGCGCGATTATCCCACTCGCTGTAGCGGGCAAAGACGCCCCATTGTTTATTGATGCGGAAGCTGGGTTCGGCATACCAACCTGTTTGTTCATCAGCTCCCACGCTTGCAGGGCCTGTTCCATCCAAATCCCAAGTCGCATATAACGCACGCAGACCAAATGGGCCGGTTTGCCATACAGCATGCGCTTCCAGCAAGGTGGCCGAACCGGCGGTTGCATCTGTACCTTGGGTGATATCTGCCTGGTATTGTAAAGTCGTCGCCAGTTCAAGACCCGTGATTCCAGTCCATTTCAGACGTGCAGTATAAGCTAAATCATTGGCGCTTGCGTTAGAGACTTTTTGACGACCACTCCGAACAGCGTAATTACTTGAACTACTGGTGTTTAATCCCGAATGGACCGCGACATCAAAGGCGAGGGCGTTTTCAAAGCGCTGGTTGTATAAGGCACCGGCTTCCCACCAAGTGGTTGGAATGATGTTTTTCTCGACAGAATTACGCTCGACCCCATAGAAGGTATTAGGCTCATGGGTTTCATTGAGAATACCAACCGGGATCAAAAAGAGTCCCGCCTTGGTGCTTTGCGTATCGGATAAATCAAATTCAATATAGGCCTGTTCTAATTCGACCTCGCCACCGTTTGAGCCATCATCGGTATCTTTAACCAGGGCGTGTTCGAGTTCCAGTTCTGAGAAGAAACGGATGCTATCCGTAAAATCGTGTCCAAAGAACAGGACGAAGCGGTGAAAGTCGAATTCTTTTTTATCGGAACCGCCTGGGTTTTGGTTTTGCAGATTGTTGTAATGCAATTCACCGTAACCTCCAAAATAAGAAGATTTAGACGGTCCGTGATGAGATGACGAACTGCCTGTGGCATCTTGTTCCAATTGAGTCGTTACCGCATCCAAGCGCTCGGTGATTTGTTCATTTTGGTTTTTTAGTTTTTCAATTTCAGACTGTAATTTTTGGTTGTCTGCATCCGCAGCAAATGAAACGCCAGCGCCACTTAATGACATAAGGGCGACACTAAAGACAGCTGTCATAGATCGAGGTAAAAACACGGTTTTGCTCCTAATTAAGTAAACACTTAAATACTAATTAAACGAAAGGCAACTATAGGGGAATATAAATCTAAATGCAAATCATTCTCATTCAATAAATATGTAAAAGTATAGAAATATTTAAGTGTTTGATATATATAGGATATAACGTGAGTGAGGACTTACTGAATTGTGGTTTTAAGGACGGAAAACGGCTAAAAAGATAATCGCAATTAAAATAAGTACGGGAAATTCATTAAACCAGCGGTAGAAAACATGACTGCGAGTGTTTTTGTCATGCTTAAAATCAAGCAACAATTTACCACAGTAAATATGATAGACAATTAATATCGCAATCAATCCGAGCTTAATGCTGAGCCAGAGTTGGCCTGAATAGTCGCCGATGAACATCATCGCTAAACCGAAAATCAAGGTCAGTATCAAGCCAGGGGTCATGATGCCGTAGAACAATTTTCTTTCCATGACTTTGAATCGATCCAGGCTAGTCTGGTCGATGGCCATCGCGTGATAAACAAACAAGCGAGGCAGGTAAAATAAGCCCGCAAACCAGGTGACCATGAAAATAATGTGCAGGGCCTTTAGCCAGAGCACGATACTAGGATGCCTTTTTATTCGAGCTGAGCATGGTAATAATCTGCGCCTGCAAAATCGACATGTCCATTTCACCAATCTTTTGTCTGACGATCTCACCATTTGGATTTATTAAAAAGGTGGTCGGGGTCAGACTAACTCCGCCAAAGGCGGCTGATAGTTTCCCTGTTGCGTCATAAGAAATAGGATAGGGGATCCCTTTCCGTTTTTGCATCTCCAGGATGTGATCAGGGCGATCATAGGACATGGCAATCCCAATGATCTCCAGCCCTTTGGGTGCCAACTCTTTATAGAGTTCAATGAGGTGGGGCATCTCTTTTACGCAACCAACGCAACTGGTGGCCCAAAACGTGATTAATACCGGCCGACCATTCAATTGTTTCAAGTCGAGTATGCGTTGTGTGTTCAACACGGGGATTTTTACGTCTGGTGCAGCTTGTGCTCCTGCTGGGCTAAACCAAATATATAAGCTGGTCAGTAACAGACCGGCGACAAAGGCAAAAATTATTTTATCTCTTAGTGATATTGATTTCATAGTTACTATTTTATCCGTTCCGTCTTAGCGTTTGAGTGATTTTTATCATCATGGTTCAATACTATATTTATATAAGTTTCAGCCATGGCCTGGTAGATCGATTTCGGGCAAATCCAGCGTGCCACCCCTTTGGCGATCAGGGCAGTGGCCATCAATGGCAACAACATAGACGAATTATCGGTCATTTCCATCACAATAATCAAAGCCGTGATCGGTGTTTGTACGACCCCGGTAAAATAGCCCACCATACCTAACATAACCAAAACGGCAAAGGGTACATAGGGAAAGAACTCAGCAATGTTGGCGCCCATCCCAGCACCAACCGATAATGATGGTGCGAAAATTCCCCCCGGAATACCACTCAGGTATGAGATCACGGTGGCGCCATACTTATATATAGGGAACATTAAATCGGTTTCGGTTTCCCCGGTGATGAGCCCCTTGGCCTGCTCGTAGCCGGTGCCGAAAGTATGACCATCTGATAAAAAACCAAGCAAACTAACCAATAGACCACAAGCAAACGCCAGAATAATGGGTTGGCGGCGGGCAAAGCTGGCCAGACGACGGGTCATAACAATCAAGACCGTGCTGAAACTGCCGCCGAAAAAGCCACCGAGTACCCCGCAAACAATGATGGCTGGCCAGGCTTCTTCTAGAGTGGTGCTGGCATCGGTCGTACCGAAATAGGTGTAGTTTCCCAAGATAGTCAGTGCGGTGATACCGGCCAAAATTACGGCGATAAGCAGGGTACCGCTGGTGCGTTCCTCAAAGGAACGACTCATTTCTTCTACCGCGAACATGATGCCAGCTAATGGAGTGTTAAAGGCGGCGGATATCCCGGCTGCGCTACCGGCCAGGATTAGCGCCCGACTCATATCTTTACCACGAAAAGGCGCAATGCGTCGCAGTGAATACATGATGGCGGCACCGATATGGACGGTGGGGCCTTCTCGACCAATTGAAGCGCCACTCAGCAAACCGCCGATCGTCAGGATAATTTTGCC
>CAMYMO010000289.1 GCA_947259425.1 uncultured Ectothiorhodospiraceae bacterium
CTATCAACCCGAAGACCTCGAAGGCAAACTCACGGTGATGGTCGCCAACCTCAAACCGCGTAAAATGCGTTTTGGCTTATCCGAAGGTATGGTGCTCGCGGCCGGACCCGGTGGTAAAGATTTATGGATCCTGTCGCCCGATGACGGTGCTAAACCCGGAATGAAAGTTAAATAACTACCTATTTGGGGTCAGAGTAAAAACGCCAACCCTCCCTTGACTAAGCAAGGGGGTTTTTAACGCTACCCTTAATACGTAATAAATAACTGATTTTATTAAGATCAAACTCTACCGCTATCATCTCATTTGATTCGATACGAAATCGTAACCCATAAAGTCGGCGATAATTTCAGCTATTAAAACAAATAGCCCTACTTGGCAGCTCCGCTCATTTCTGCAAAAATCGTAAGGAAATATTTACAATATTGTGTTAAAAAACTACTTCAGTAATATATATACATAACAATGGAGTTTAAAAATGTCGTATAAGTCTAAAAAAGCGGTAATCGGTGTCGTTCTGGGGAGTTTTATCGCGGGGATGTCTTTTCAATCAACGGCCTTAGCGGCTGCGTCTGATCGAGGTAAAAAAGCGGTGACCGCTTCAGTATCTTGTGGTGGAAATTACTATGTTGGAAATGGTGGTATTGAAATCCAACGCAGCACCTATGTTTTGCGCAACTTATCAGATGTCGGTTCAATTTATATCGACCGTGTACAAGTATTTAATGCTAAAGGCGTCTCACTGTTTGACTCTGATGTAACGGGCATTCCAGCATCGCGCAATAACATTATCACTCCGCTCGATAACTCTATTGAGCCACGTCAAACTGCAAATTTGCGAATTCAGGATCTTATCCCGATGCAAGGCCGCTTAAACCGTCCATTACAAACCGTTATTGACTGGTCTGCAGATGAATCCGTATTAACACTTGATGTTGGAAATGTGCGAACCACTGCAGCATATGATTCAGCTACAACAACAATTGGTGCACAAAGTGGACGTCACTCATCGGCTTGTCGTACCACAAAGCGTAAAAAACATTACTAAGAAATAATCTCTAACTTAATTGGCCGGTATTAACCGGCCAATTAAATCAATTTCTAATTTCTTGATTAATTGGTACCGGCTTTCTTATCCAATTCAAGCAACAGGTTCCACACATCGTAACAAGCTAATTGATTGGCAATAAAACTAAGACTTTTACCCGCCAGTTCGGTATCCGTTCTGGCATTGCACTTTTCAACTAACTCATTAAATAGCTCGACATTATCTTCATAGACAGCATGCAACAACGGTGTGCCTCCCAGGGTATTGGCTTGATTCACATCGACACCTAGTTCCGATAAAGCTACTAGCGCCGACATATTTTTTGCCAGACAGGCCTGCATCATTGCATTATTATTAGCTGCATCAGAGACGTGGATATCGATCTGCGCTGTATTTACTATTTCTTTTATCATTCCACCATCATAATTCGCACAGAGCGCATGAAAAATGGGTAAACCTGTTTTCGTATTCAGTGAAAAATCTGCGCCGCGTTTTGCCATTTCAATCAGGCAAGGCTCAACTCGCTGCTTATCCGTTATCCATTTTTGTAAGACGGTTAGATTTTTTTTATCGGGCGCATTCAAATCGGCACCCTGAGCTATTAATAACGATATATGCTCTGCTTGAGTTTCAAAGCAATAGTGCAGTAATGACTCATCGCCAACCATGAGGTTCGGATCGATACCTGACTCAATAGCAATACCAATAGCACGACCATCCAGCATATTGGTCAGCTTGGAGATAACACGCTTGTTATAGCTCAACTCAACATTTAAATCGGGTTTATGGTCTAACAAAATTTTAAAGACACTTTCACAAGTTGCCAGGGTTAACGCCGTATCATCGCCATCTTCGGTTGTTTGATTGATATCAATCTGTAGATCGTTAATCAGAACATCAATAAGCTTTTTGAATTCGTCAGCCGAATCCTCTTCATCGTCATACCGACTCACCACGACATGCAGAAAATTCCGTCCGAAGTTATCATAACTGGCGGGATCAAATAATTTAAGTGTTAAGCATTCATCCAGTCCACAGCCTTTAAGCTTAGCTAGCTGTACCATGAAATCCTGGCTAGTATAATGATTAAAAACCGGTAATTTTATCCCGGAATCAATTAATAAATCGGTTATCTCAACGAATTCATTTTTTACTGCGACTTCCAGCAGGGTTTCATCACGCCAATTTTTTGAATTTATATCCGCGCCCTGTTCTAACAAGAGAGTTAACGTCTGAATATTTCCAGTATCAATCGCGCTAAAAACCAAAGGATCAGAATTTAATACACCATTCGCATCCAATCCATAATCAAAAAGCAGGGTCAGCAACTTATTGGCCTGATTTTTTATCGCCGTAGTTGCCAACCGATTAATGTCAAGATTATCCGTGTTAAATGCAACGATATGTATAATCGTTTCGCGAAACTTATCGGTTATGAAGTCAGTCTGACTGTTTGTAATAAGACTATCCCAGTTAACTTCTTTTAGATCTTCATGACCACAGCTCAATATCACCGCGACGATCTCGGCATAATTCCCTTCGATAGCAATCGAAATGGGTGAATCGTCTGAGAATGTTCTAACTGGAGAGGCCCCCTCAGACAATAAATAGCTTGCTGCCTCAAGATTATTATTCCTAACCGCAATCGCCAATGCTGTTTTATCGTTACCATCCCTGGCCTCAATATCAATACCGTCACTGAACAGTGTCGCCAGTGTGGCTATATCATTTGTACTCGCCGCGTTAAACCACGATTCCAGGTTCTTAGCTTCTTGCTCGGCTTCCTCTTGACGAACTGCCTCCATGCGTTCAAATACTGGTGAGAAACAATCGATGAACTTTATGAGTGCCTGTGCATCTTCGTCCTCATTTTGCAAAAAACTGACATAAGCTAGTATATCTTTGGCCGGCAATAACTGTTCAAGCGACTTTATACCCGGCACTCGCTCTACGAAATAGGTCGCCTGCTGACTGGCTTTGTCCCAGGCACCACTGGCTTCCAATTCTTGCAGTTGTGGATCGTATTCCTCTAACAAAACATCAGCCTGCACATGGAATTGCTCAATAACTTCGATCACCAGATCATCCAGTTCATCAGCAAAAAAGGAACCGAGTTCAAGCGAGGCTGGTTTACCACTTAATGCTTCAACAAATCCCGTCATCGCTTTCTCAAGTGATTCAGACAACCCCGAAAATAAGGCCGTCATCTGTATCACTTCCGGAACGGTGTACAGACACATCGCATTGATGAGCATATTTTTTTTGTTATCCATAGGTCAGCGCCTCAACATGGGGTTTCATTAACTCTCCTGATTCCATCGCGAATGCCTGATCACAATTGCCAGCAGTGGTTAAACGACTGTATTCAATTAACGCCTGTAATGGCATAGAAAGCTCGCGATAGATTGACGCCTTTAATTTAATCGCATAGATATACAGTTGGTCACCGGAATACTTTTCGGCTTCGGCACGATCAATAAAAACTTGTAATTCATCTAATGACTGACTGTGTTTCTTATTTTTATATAAGTAATACGCCCGGTTGCAGGCTAACAATGCTGAATCGGGGTAATCGTTCATCCCGTTTATTAATACTTCTACTGCCGATTTAAAATCTCCCTCTGCAGCACAACAACGCGCCCAATTATCCCAGGCAGTCGGATTATTGATATGATCTTTAATCAGCTCAAAATAAGTTCGAGCTTTGGGGTAGTTTTCACTCGCGGTAAAATCATTGGCAATTTGTTGAACCTGAAAGACATTGCCAAGCTTTTGTTCTTCGATCGCGGTTAATAGATCCTCTTCAAGCAAAGCTGGAAAATCATCACGTTCAACCACTTTACGCCAGACGTTACCAATATCGTATTCAAGGTTGATATAGGTCTTATCTTGATCCTGGTTGATATAACGTAAACAGAAAGCTAAAAACGCATAGCTGTCATCGGCCTGTTGTTCAGATTCGATCAGATCCGAATACGCTGATTTAATGCCAAACAATAAATCGCGTATCTCGTTGGTGAGATCTGAATCATCACTCTCCAAGACAAATATATCCCATAATCGGACCTGATCTTTTTCCAGTTTTTCTCGATCGATAGTCATTATTTTTCCATCAAATTAAAATTTGAAAAGCATATTACCTAAGTTCGTGCCAAAAAACGTAACCGATACACAATCGGGTCAAATTGCTGGTATTTGATCCAAAGCTCGGTATTCAACCGGCGCAGCATGCTGATAAATAACGCAAAACCGTATAAATTACCCGTTGTATATCCATCCTAAGCGACTTACTCTATATATATGAAAGAGTTTGCCCTAATTCTGGTCAGTACTATCCTGGTCAATAACTTCGTATTGGTGAAATTTCTGGGTTTGTGTCCCTTCATGGGGGTATCGCGTAAACTTGAAACCGCCACCGGCATGGCGATGGCCACGACCTTTGTCCTGACCTTATCTTCGGTGTTCAGTTATCTGGTCAATACTTACTTGCTGGCACCTTATGGTCTCGAATACCTCGATATCATCGCCTTCATCCTGGTGATTGCCGGCGTTGTACAACTGACCGAAATGATCGTGCACAAAGTCAGCCCGTTGCTGTACCAGGTGCTGGGTATCTTTTTGCCATTAATCACCACCAACTGCGCCGTATTAGGCGTGGCGCTACTGAACGTACAAAAAGACTATGGCTTCATTGAATCCTTCCTGTATGGTTTTGGTGCCTCAATTGGTTTTTCGCTGGTTTTGATTTTATTTGCCGCCATGCGTGAACGCATTAACGTGGCCGACGTCCCTGCTCCGTTTAAAGGCGCTGCCATTGCCATGATCACAGCCGGTCTGATGTCGATGGCCTTTATGGGTTTCTCCGGCCTGGTACAAGGATAAGCCGAGATGTTAGAAGCCATCCTTGTGCTAGCCTTATTGGCCATTGTTTTTGGACTGTTGCTTGGCTTTGCCGCGATTAAATTCAAAGTTGAAGGCGATCCGGTTGTCGATCAGATCGACGCGATCCTGCCACAAACCCAATGCGGTCAATGTACCTATGCGGGCTGTCGTCCCTATGCGCAAGCCATTGCGGATGGCGAAGCGGATATTAACCAATGCCCGCCAGGCGGTGAACAAGTGATCATCGCCCTGGCGGATCTGTTGGATCGCGAACCCAAACCACTCAGCGAAGAACATGGGGTTGAAAAAGAAACCAAGACGGTTGTCATTATTGACGAGAATATTTGTATAGGTTGCACGTTGTGCATCCAGGCCTGCCCGGTTGACGCCATCTTAGGCGCGGCGAAGATGATGCATACCGTCATCAAAGATGAATGCACCGGCTGCGATTTGTGTATCCCACCTTGTCCGGTCGATTGTATCTATGTTGTGCCATTAACAGAAAACCTGGATAACTGGACCTGGCCTTATCCGCAACAAGATGAGGATCCGCAACATGCGTAAGATCTTCAGTTTTCATGGTGGCATTGTTTTAGACGGACATAAAACAATATCCATGCAGGAACCCATCATCAGCGCTGATATTCCACAACAATTAGTACACGCCTTGCATCAGCATATTGGTGAGGCCGCCTATCCCATTGTTGAGGTAGGCGATCAGGTTCTAACCGGACAAATGATTGCTCAGGCCGAAGGCTTTATCAGCGCCCCGGTACATGCAGGTAGCTCCGGCACCGTTGTGGCCCTCGAAGATCGACCTATTGCCCATCCATCGGGAATGCAAGGTCTGTGCATCGTCATTGAAACCGATGGTGAAGATAAATGGATCGACCTAGACGACGAAGTCGAAGACTATAAACGTATGGATGCTTCGCATCTACGTAACCGGGTACGAGATGCTGGCATCGTTGGTCTAGGCGGAGCAGGATTTCCTGCTTTTATAAAATTAAATCCTGGCGCTGACTCAAACATTGATACGCTTATCCTTAATGGCGCGGAGTGTGAACCGTATATTAGCTGTGATGCGGCATTGATGAGAGACCGGCCGCGTGACATTATTGATGGTCTGCTGGTCATGCGCCATGCATTACAGGCCAAACAATGTCTGGTCGGCATCGAAGACAACAAACCTGAATCAATTAAAGCCTTTCAAGCTGCGCTGACCTCCCAGGAAAAAACAATTATTGAAGTCATCACGATCCCCACCATTTATCCTGCGGGTAGTGAAAAACAATTGATTAAAACATTAACGGGTATCTCGCTCGCAGCAAAACAATTACCAATCCACCACGGTATTGTCTGTCATAACGTCGGTACCGCGGCAGCGGTCGGTCATGCGATACGCAACAACCGACCATTGGTCTCTCGCATCGTCACGGTGACAGGTGATGCGGTTGACCGACCGGGCAACTATGATGTTCGGCTTGGCACTCCGATGATCAACTTATTACATCAGGCGGAATTTCAATCCTACAAAATGGAACGGCTGGTGATGGGTGGACCGATGATGGGATTTGAAATAAATGACTTGAATTCACCGGTACTTAAAACCACAAATTGCATGCTAACGATTAGCGAAGAACAACTGCCGCAAGATACCCATGCAATGCCGTGCATTCGTTGTGGTGAATGTAATCATGTCTGCCCGGCCAATCTACTGCCTCAACAACTCTATTGGCATGCGCGGGCACGTGATCTTGAAAAAACACAGGCTTATAATTTATTCGACTGCATTGAATGTGGCTGTTGCAGTTACGTTTGTCCAAGCCACATTCCTTTGGTGCAATACTACCGCTATGCAAAAACTGAAATATGGGCACAAGAGCAGGATAAGAAAAAATCTGACCATGCAAGAGAACGGCACGAATTTAATCAGTATCGAACTGAACGTAAAAAGCTGGAAAAAGAAGAAGCACGTCGACAAAAACAGGAACGTTTAAAAAACGCCCAGAAAGATGAAGTCGCCGCCGCACTGGCGCGAGTGAATTCTAAAAAAGCCATTGAGGCAGACAAACAAAACGAAAACAAGCCGGATAAAGGATAAACGCGAGTGACCACACTACACACATCGCCCCATACCCAATTCACCAATAGTGTTACGCGCATGATGCTGCTTGTCGTCATAGCCATGGTACCGGCAATGATTGCCTATGTCTGGTTTTTTGGTTGGGGGTTATTAATCAACGCAACTTTATGTATTGCAACTGCGATCGCATGTGAAGTCGCAATGTTAAAAATTCGCAATCGCCCCGTGTTACCTTTTATTACCGATTTGAGCGCACTGGTCACCGCGCTATTAATCGCTTTTGCTTTACCACCGATATTACCGTGGTGGTTACCGGTGCTGGCGACCAGTTTTGCGATCATCATTGCCAAACATTTATACGGAGGCCTGGGTTATAACCCATTTAATCCTGCTATGGCCGGTTATGTGGTCTTGCTTATTGCTTTCCCAAAACAAATGACCGCCTGGTTGCCTGCTGCCAGCAATCAACCTTATACCTTAAGCTTCATTGAAAACCTACGTTATAATTTTTTTGCTGAACTGCCCGCGACCCGCAACTATGATTTAATCACCCAGGCGACACCACTTGATGTTGTTGAAGTACAAACCGGCCTGGGACTTAGCATCGAACAAATTGAAGCTGAATTTTCCCAGTTGAGCGGTTACTTCGGTACGGGCTGGGACTGGGTGAGCCTGATGTTCCTGCTCGGGGGATTATTGTTAATTTCAAAACGCGTGATTAGCTGGCAAATCCCGCTTGCGATGATCGCTACACTAGCTGTGTTATCAAGCATTGCTTATCTTCTCGATCAACAAACTAATCCCGACCCACTCTTTCATGTGCTCGGCGGGGCAACGATGATAGGCGCATTTTTTATTGCAACGGATCCTGTTACCGCCAGTACCACGCCACGCGGACGAATCTACTACGGCATAGGCATTGGTATCGTTACCTACGTGATTCGAACCTGGGGCAACTACCCGGATGGTGTTGCCTTTGGTGTTTTACTGATGAATATCGCCGTACCAACGATTGACTATTACACACAACCAAGAGTCTTTGGCCAAACCAAAATGAATAAAACAACTAAGGACATGGATTAACGGTGGCTAACGAAGAAAACAAAACGGCTAACTCGATAAGCAAGAATATGCTGGTGAATGCCTTCGTATTAGGGGTATTTGCGATCGTTGGAACCGCACTTGTTGCTTATATTTATGAAGTAACTAAAACCCAGATTGCTGAAAATAAACGCCAGCACACCTTAAAAAAATTACATGAGCTTATTGGCCCGGAGATTCATGATAATGATTTGGAACAGGATACCATCCCGGTAAGCGATAAATTACTCGGCGAAGGTGAATTAATTGTTTATCGCGCACGTAAAAACAAAAATCCGATCGCGGCCATTATTCAATGTGTGGCCCCCGATGGTTATAGTGGCAAAATAAGATTACTGGTCGCCGTTAATTATAATGGCACATTGGCAGGGGTCAGGGTAACTGACCACCTGGAAACACCCGGTCTGGGGGATGCCATCGAGACACAAAAATCGGACTGGATACATATTTTTAAAGGAAAATCGTTATCTGAACCAAAACCTGACAAATGGACCGTTAAACGCGATAGTGGCGATTTTGATCAAATCACCAGTGCTACCATTACTTCTCGCGCCATGGTTAAAGCAACCAACAAAGCATTGCAATTTTTTAAACAAAACCGTCAACGTCTTTTTAAATAGGTATACACTCTATATATCATGAATTTATTTAAAGACATCATCAGTAACGGTCTGTGGAAAAATAATCCCGCCACCGTTCAACTATTGGGTTTGTGCCCATTATTAGCAGTATCCGGCACGGTCGTGAACGCCCTGGGACTGGGTATCGCCACCATGCTGGTGTTAATCACTTCAAACCTGGTGGTGTCATTAATACGCGATTATGTCCGCAGTGAAATTCGAATCCCGGTATTCGTTATGATTATCGCCGTTTCGGTTACCTTAATTAAAATCCTGATGCAGGCTTATTTTTACGATCTGTATTTAATCATTGGCCTGTTTGTCGCATTAATCACAACCAATTGTGTGATCATTGCTCGCGCTGAGGCGTTTGCCTCCAAAAACAGTGTCTTACATTCAATGGCAGATGGGTTTTTCATGGGACTGGGGTTCACCCTGGTCTTAGTCACCTTAGGCGCACTGCGAGAGATCATCAGCTTCGGTACATTGTTCCAGCAGATGAACCTGTTATTTGGTGAAGGTGCGAGCTGGCTGAAGATTACCCTAATCGAAAATTACGACGGCTTTTTGTTAACCATATTGCCGCCTGGTGCTTTTCTCGGGCTTGGCTTTATTATTGCGCTGAAAAATGTAATCGATAATCGTCAAACAAAAGTGGCAACCGTTAATCTGCAACAAACTGCAACATAAAAGCTGTTTCATATTTGAGACAGAGTCCATAGAATCTTCGCATAAGAAAGTTATGACAAAATAAAACGCAAGCGAGGATGGACTTGTGTCATGCGAGTAACCACAATAATAAAATTATTGTTACTCTGTGTTTCGCTAGCTGGCCTGATTAACATTGGATTGTTAATAAAACAGCCTGACCTGACCCAGACAACAATACAAAACGATACGACAACCTTAAGCCAAACTAATCCGCTTGATGTTTATTTTGCTGTTCTCAGCCTGGGTATATTATTATCCCTATTGATTTGGCAATTAGCCGGTCTATGGTCGAATAAACTCTACAAGCGTTATAAATCGCTTGATTCAAATAGCTTAGATGCTAATCAAACGCTTGCTTCTGAGTTTTATAGATCAGCCATTGATTATCGAGTTAAATATGGTTCACGCCGTTTTAAAAGTGGTGTCATTAAAAAATTTGATTTTTTTTACGACTACCACAACCATGCCTTAAAATGGATTGATGAAGTCGTCACCCTGACTCAATCTCACTCTGTACCTTATCATTTTATCCAATCCGTAATCGCCTCTGGCCATATTGGCCAGGTCTTCACTCGCGTCCACTATGCGAACGGCTTGATTGCCAGTAACCTAAAAATGAATGCTCCGATTATTTTGCATGATTGTGCTGAAACGATTGAGTTATGGTCTTACCACTCTCACCATGCGTTAGCTAAAATCAATAAAGACAGCGTGCAACTACAAACCGCTCACCGACACCCTAACTATATCGCTGCATTTCTAACGGGCGTGGAGTCTGAACACAAAACAAAGCAACAAATTGAATTGCGATTTTTGACCGCAATGAACAATAAAAGAAAGCAGGGCCGTAGCGAAAATGCCGCAAAACACAATTTATTAGAATTGCAGAAATGGCTTAACAAAGCCTCCAAAACGACATATCGTCATCAAATTAATAATGGAATTGAAGTCTCAGAAATCGTCACCGCAAGTTCGTCAATCTATTCAACACCACTGATGCGCTCGCTTGAGCAGCTCGTCTACAGCAAGATCGATGCCTTCTTTCCACGATCAAAATTGCCCCTCACCGATCAGAAAATTGCCTTAGATGCGGTTGTTTTGTGTAATGGAATTGGCATCATTGCGGTCATTGAAAAACTTGAACAAGGTGTGATTACCTATAGCGGTGATACCACCTGGTATCAATATATCGGCGATAATACGGTTGAACTTAAAAATCCATGTCAACAAGCTCGCCAGGCACGTGCCGCATTAGGTAATTTACTCGCGACTTATAATCTTACGCGTTGGCCAGTACTCAGCCTGGTGGTCTACAGTAAGGATAATATCGAATTAAATTTAACCATGGGTACAAAAAAGCTACAATGTGAAGTGGTCAAATTGTCCGGGCTGGAACGCTGGATTAAATCCAAGCGTAAAGAAGAGGGTCCCGAATTTAACCAAAGAGATATCGCTATGTTCAATGCCATGATAGAACAACACCCCGCCTTCTCGAACGCGGTCTGAGAACAGTTAGCGCGTTAACAATTTATCT
>CAMYMO010000290.1 GCA_947259425.1 uncultured Ectothiorhodospiraceae bacterium
CCTTGTCCATGTAGTCGTGCCCCTATTTATCAATCAACAGCAAAACAATATATCAACCCGGCGCCACCTGAGCTTTCGAGCGCCTTTTGACTACAACCCCGGCTGAAATGTGAGAAGTTCCAGGATTTTGCCCAGTTATCCTCTGTCGGTCCGGTTTTATCGTGATGCCCGACCGCCGCCGCACCTTCATCGTTACTCCACCAATTTTTGCAGGTGAAGTTCACATGGGGCGAGAACGCGGTGCCATCTGGACGAGAGCCGGTCAGGATATCGTGTTGATTTGGCTTATCACCGCGTCCATTGACCATTTCACCTTTTTCGTTCAATCCTGTCTGTTTATTGATGTTGTTATTGTTATGCAAGTGTTCCACGTCCCGAGCGATCAATTCGCCTTTCGCATTAAACCAGGGTCCCTTACCGATACGGTCGCGTGCATGTACAGCGGCAGCGTTATTTTGCGGGTTTTTCCTATAGATTCTTCCGGTGGTACTCAGATAGGCACGCCAGGTCTTGTTACCCGCATCCACATCATCGGCAAGATTCTGACAATGCTCATCGGCACCTGCTATGCCACCGAAATTTGCGCCATCACCCGCACCGATGCTGGTAATAAAAAAGCTCATGGGTCCCGTCGTTTGATGCGCTGTTGATTCTGCCGCTGGTGCCGGTGCAGCGTCGGTGACGGTTGTGTCTTGCGATTTGTCGCAGGCACTGACCATGACCAGTATGGTTGAAGCTAGAATGATTTTTTTCACAATAACCTCCAGAAAGAGAGTGAATGGTTATCATAGGGGATAGACCACTAGTAAACAATCAAAGAGCTGAAAGCTCCTTCCGGTTTTCCTTGATATTCATTATTTCATTAGCACGTGACCAAAGTCGATTGAATTTTATTTCATACTTTTCCCATACGCTACTGTCCCCTTTAATTGCGACGACGTAGTCCGGGATTCCCTGTTCGGATTTTCCGTGTGGGTTGGGGTAAAAAATAAATACTTTCTTATCACCTTTTTCACTGATGAAATAGGTATTACAGGATGAAATAGGCGCATCTTCCCATAAAACATATTTAATATGTCGTGAGAATGTTTCTTCTCCTATTTTCTTTTTTAGTAGTGCAAAGAAATTAAGCGCGTTTTGATAGCTTGTTTGATTTAGAAATATATATCGACTATTTACCTTGTCTATCATATAACGCTTGGCATGTGCTGCTACTGATTTTTCCATGCCAACATTCTTTTCAACTTCGAATGGGGGATTAAAGGCAAGAAAGTTACTTCCGGGCTGAAGATCGTAAAATAATTGTGAATATTCATCTGACTTTCCTGGTGACCCTATGAGTTCAAGTTTTACGTCTGAAATGTTATTCTGAGTCTGGATTATCCTTTCTTCAATAGAAGTATAGGTTGAGTTCATCACGTACATCGTAAATATGAAGCCAGCAAAGGAGCCACCTAGTTTCCATTTTTTACCTTCAAAAGTGGCTGCATTACTTCCTGGAAGAAATTTCCATAAAACAAACGCAACTATTAACGACAACGCAGTGTAAAAAGCGAGTATTGAAGGTGCATACCACCAAGCATGAATATACATATTAGACTCCATCTATACGTTGTAACTTGATCTTTTTCCTGTTTTCAATCGCCCCATTTCGGAAAAGGGTACAATGGTTTTGTATCGGCTATATCTTCCGGGAATATAATACGCCGTTCACCGTTAATCCATTGAACGACATAAACCTTTTTCCCAATTTGCATACCGTTTGCGTCAACCTTGTAACGACCGAGGATTGAACTTGTGTCCATTGTTAGAAGGTTTCTACGTAACATATTTTTGTCCAGGCTTCTGCTTTTATTGACGGCCTGTTCAAGTATTTCACCGGCTGCATAGCCTCCCGCTGCATGATATCCGGGGATATAGCCAAAACGATTTCGGTAATGTTGTGAAAATTCCAGAGCTGACTTGTTCTTGAGGGTTGCCTGCCATTGGCTATTACCCATTACGCCATTGGCAATTGGCCCTAGACTGACACCAAAGTCAGGAAAACTTGGTCCAACCGCGAGTGCGAAAATTTTGCCCTTCAGTTTATGGTCTGCTGCTGATTGTATGAATCTGATACTATCCGATAGATAGGAAGCAAGCACATAGGTATCTATATCTTGTTTGGCAAGTGACGGTGTAATTTCAAGAAATTCATATTCGGCATTACGATATTGTCGGTCGAATACAACAACCAATCCAAGTTCTTTTGCAGTTTGTCGGATTGATTTAGCAATATTCGTCGGGAATTCTTCA
>CAMYMO010000291.1 GCA_947259425.1 uncultured Ectothiorhodospiraceae bacterium
CCCTCTTCCATCAGGGTCTCAATCTCTTCGCCACCTCGGCCAAAAATAAACGGATCGCCGCCTTTTAGACGTAACACTTTTTTGCCTTCTTTGGCGATGCGAACCAATAGTGCATTGATGCCTTCTTGCGGTAAGGTATGTTTGTCGCGTTCTTTACCGGCATAGATGAACTCGGCATCTCGACGCACCAGATCCAATATTGGTGCTGAAACTAATCTGTCATAAACAACGACATCCGCTCGTTGCATGAGTCTGAGAGCCCGAAAGGTCAATAAATCGGGATCGCCTGGACCCGCCCCCACTAAATACACCTCGCCACGATGTCCTGAGACCTCTGCCTCTTCAATGGCCTTTTCAAGGTCAGATTCAGCCTCAAGGTCCTTACCAGCCACCAGTTTGTCCGCAATAGGGCCCTCTAGAACGCCCTCCCAGAAATGACGAATCTCATCTGTATTTCCAGCAAATCGGGCCTTTACCTTGCTTCTGAAGCGCTCTAAGAAGGTCGCTAATCGTCCATAGGCCGCAGGGATAAAGGTTTCCAACTTCGCCCGTAACAATCTGGCTAATACCGGTGAAGCGCCGCCTGTCGAGATAGCGATCTGAACTGGACTGCGATCGATGACGGAAGGCATGATGTAGCTACCCAAGTCGGGATTATCAACAACATTGACTGGGATGCCCTGTGCTTTCGCGGTCTCAGCGATCAGACGATTCAAGTCGGTATTATTCGTTGCCGCGACAACCAATTTTGCCCCACTGATGTCGTCTTGGCTGAATTCTCGATTAATATGCTCGAGAGCACCGGTCTGGGCCCACCTGGCAAGCTCATCACAGAGCGAAGGCGACACGACTTTCGGTTTACCGCCTGCCCGATCAATGAGATACACCTTTCGAGCCGCCACCTGCCCACCCCCAACCACCAGGCAGGTCTGATCGTGAATATTCATAAATATGGGCAAGAATTGCATTGAGAAATGGCCTCTTCGATAAAAAACGGACGTATGATAACGACTTAGACGACAAACGTCTTATTCCAGTTGAGATATTCACGCACTTATCACATGGTTTATATGCAACGCACGCCATTATTTCTTGTCTATACTTGAGGTGAATGGCCCAACCCGACCATTCTCATTCACACAATTCTAAGCTCTAAGGAGGTGTTGTATGAGACGGCGTTTGTATTTCCTTCTCCCAGATGTAAAAAGTGCCAAAGTAGTCCATAACGATTTGTTATTGGCCAAAATCGATGAACGACATCAACATGTTATCGCTCAAAAAGACATGGAACTTGAGGATTTGCCCGAAGCGGATTTACGGCAAAAATCCGATATTGTGCATGGATTACAGGTTGGTATCGTCATTGGTGGCTTAACCGGCATGATTCTAAGCGCGATAGCAGTCAGTATGGATATGATCGTACCAGGCATAGAAGTCTGGTCTATTGCCTCCTTAACACTTGGCGGTGCTTTTTTAGGCGCCTTTGCCTCTAGCATGATCGCGATTAATGTCAGTAATACTCATTTAAAACAATTTCGACACGATGTAGAGGCTGGAAAAATTCTCTATATGGTCGATGTGCGCTATAAACGTATTGATGAGATTCTTGAACTGGTACGTGGACAGCATCCAGAGGCCGATATTCGAGGTTTCGACCCACAAATTCCCGCCTTTCCATAAACCAGACCATTGTGCTTGCAATCTAAAGGGCGGATTTATCCGCCCTTTTTAAATCCAACTGCGGATTTATCCGCCCTTTTTCAATTCCAGCTACGGATTTATCCGCCCTTTTTTATTTAGGCGCCCGGTTTCCGATGTAAATTCTTTTTTGTCATTTTTATTCGATAGTAAAGTATTTTAAATACAGATCCGATAAAATATCGAATTGATATATCAGCATCAGAAATCGCATGCTGCTAGCAACGAACTCGAATCAACATTAATCTATAAAAAGGGATCTCATGACAATATTGGTATCAGGTGGTGCAGGTTACATTGGCAGTCATACGGTAAGACAACTCGGTGAAACGGGTGAAAAAATCGTCGTACTCGATAATTTATCAACCGGATTTGAAGCCTCAATATTAAGTGGCGATTTTGTCCGTGGCGATACAGGCGACAGTGAACTGGTGGCAAAAACGTTAAAGGATTATAACGTTGATACCGTCATTCATTTTGCCGCACACACGATTGTCCCGGAATCCGTTTCTGATCCATTAAAATATTACTGGAACAACACCTGCAGTACCCGCAACTTGTTAGAACAATGCCAAAAACATGGTGTAAAG
>CAMYMO010000292.1 GCA_947259425.1 uncultured Ectothiorhodospiraceae bacterium
TTGGTTTTACTATGATGAATGAAGCCAAAAAATGGCTCTATTATTTTATGTGGGCGATCCCATTAGCCATTCTCTCGCTCATTTTACTTGTTATTTTTGCACCCATTGTCGGTGTAATTTGGTTTATCTTTGGTGCCTGGATGTTCAGCCTGGAATACTCCGATTACCCAATGGGAAACTACGGTATGAGTTTTAAAGAGATTCGCAATGAGATCGCTAAAAAAAGAGCGATGTCACTGGGATTTGGTAGTGCAGTCACGATTGGAACCATGATTCCGCTTTTTAACTTTATGGTCATGCCTATTGCGGTCGCAGGTGCAACCGCTATGCGGGTAGAACAATATCCTTTACAACTGGAACAAAAAGAATAAACGTTCTAACTGGACTGGATATTGACTTAATGCTGACGACCGACAGGTTCTATCTTGATCAGCTTATTGCCTTCAAAAACGAAACTATAATACTGGTTTGATTGTTTAAATATCCATTCCTCAATTTTTAATACCCGGATCCGCTCACCCTCATTTTCCTTGTCAACATACCCGATGATCTCTTTTGACTCTGGATTACCACAAGCCAAAAGAACCTCGTTTTTGTGGTCGCCAACACTCGCAAGTTTAGTACCACACCTAAGAGCATAAGAAATATTAGGTAAAAGGAAGAGCGCAGCACTTAGATAAAAAATAGAAATATTTTTATTCATGATAAATCCCTGTTACTGAAATCCTGCGGATGCACAATACAGATGCTAACTTAACACAAGCTGAATAAACTATAAATGAAATGCTCGAACAGACATTAATCATTACAAATGTAAAGTGTAATAATGATTTAGTAGCGTTAATTTATTTCTTTGGCACGTTCGGTTATACCCTGGATACCGATCCATCGACCACGCACAATAAATAAAATCCCGATAATCAGTAACAGGAGTGCAAAAACTCTAAATGTGGAAAACTGCCCTGCTTTAAACTCGATGGAACGGCGTTCTTTTTCCATGATGACACTTGAGTACGCATTATTGGTTGCATCAGTAACGCTTTTGGCAACCGTTTCTTTATATTCTTTGTCATCCGTTGATTGAATACTGGCGATATCATTTAGTGAAGAAAGGACGGCCAGGTTGATTTCTTCTTGTAGAATATAACGTCGTTCAGATTTTTCTTTGTCCCATGAACCTAAATTGAAAAGCAATAGAACCCCCACCAACAATAGAAATATTCCTGTAAACTCCAAGCCATAACCCCATATTTCTTTTTTCGATAACATAATGTTTGACTCTACATTTAAGCAACGGTTTGGCATGTGTGTAATGGAAGCACACCTCTCAATCTCAAGCTTGATTCTTCGTATAAACAGCTCCAGAGATAAGCTATCTTTCCCCGCTTAGTTTTCGTTTAAAATTCACAGCGCCTTTTTTATTTTATTTAGCCTATAAAAAACATGATCGATAAATACAGAGCTTTTGCAGTTACCCCATCAAAAATCGTTTAATAATCCATGCTTAATATCTAGACATAACCTCTTTCTTTTTTTGCAAATATTCAGATTCAGTAATCAGTTTTTTATCATACAACTTTTTTAGGTTTTCTAATTTACTGGTAAGTTCTTCCGCGGAAATTCTTTCAACTGGAGCAGAACGTCTTTGCATACGTTCTAGAAAAAAAAGCGTATCTCTCCTGAGATTGGTTAGCCAACGTTTGGGTACAGGAACCGACTCTTCTTTTTCCTTCCCATTAGAATCAAATTCATCAGAATCGTATTCATCAGAATCTTCAGAAGTTGTAAAATCTTCATACAAAACATGATCCCCAGAAAACGAAAAGATTAATTTCGCTTTATACCCATGGTGATTCAAAGTAACCTGTAACTTTTCATCCGCTAACTCAGATGCAGTCCACTTACGTTTAACTGCAGCTTTCTTCATTGCTGTAATTACTTGAGTGTTAGCTATATTATGAGGTACTTCAATAAATTGAAGTTTTTCTCCTGCATAGGCAGTACTTATGGAGAAAAGAAACACTATCGTCATAAATAATTTCATCTGGCACCCCATATCTAAATTAATATTTCTTGATTCTATAGTATAATTTGGTTGTATTATCGAGAAGATTCGAAGCAGCTTAACTTACCATATCTTATCTCGATAAATTAATTTTTTCTAAAAAGCAAAAGAGAAACTGATCTCAGGATAACTATCATCGCACGAGTTATAAATCGTTTCCTGACAATTTAAATAGGATTCATATACGCCACCAATGCCAATAAAGGCATTTCGCCCA
>CAMYMO010000293.1 GCA_947259425.1 uncultured Ectothiorhodospiraceae bacterium
CTGCTTTATCACATTGTTCGGCCTCAATTAAAGAGGAAGTATCAATGAAATACAAACCATTTAAAGCACAGTTGTTTATCGGCGATACGCTGGCCGCTATTTTGGCACGGGTGAAAAAGTTCGGAAGAGACGAAGCCGCCGTACTTGGTCGCCCTGTAAATTCTGGTATCGATTATTCCGGTTTAAAGCGAGAGCAAAACTGTCCGGTGCTACCCATCCATATGGGATCGTACCGGGAAAACAAAAGCATCACGTTTCTGATTGAAGGCCACCCCTATTGGCAGTTTTTCGAGTTCGGGGCCTTCGAATTTGAGGGCAGACAGTTAATGTATTGCTGGCCTTCTTCTTATTCCGGAAGACAGTGTTTCGTCTCCAATGATGGTGAATTATTTGATTACTTCACTGCACATATGGGTGGTATAGAAACACAGAAGCGGCCAATGGAGTTTAAAGAGCAGCAATTAGCAAACGGAGGCAGGACATACACTCTGAAAACCGAACTGCCTTCCGGAGAAACGTTTGAAGTCTATCTCGAATCCGGAGGTAAACCTGCTGGTGTCAGACGCGGAATGGTGCCCTATGACAATCATTCCTTGGATAAGGGCCTTATCGTAGGTGCAATAAAAGGGAAAGGCTGGCTCTGCAGCCAGGATAAGAGTTGGATAAAAATAAACGGAATCAAGCATGGTTTCGGTAAAGCAGTCAAGCTGTTGCCTTTGATTGTCATAGGCGAGCTCGATGTGGTTTTTGGTGGAGTTATGAATTATGACCGCCGTGCAAAGCGATCGGATGATACTTTTTTTATCACAAATATGGCCAATGGCTCAAAAATCGAATACAAGATCATTAAAGACAACGAACAAACAGAGTACATCAACACAGGTCCTTTGCATGAAACCAGGATCAAGACTAGATCGGTAGGCAAGGCCGAGGAGATCTATGAGATAACAAATCTATTCGCTGGCAAGGAGACGTTGTCCATCAAATTCAATCCGAGCCTCCCAGATCTGCGTTACCCTTTCAAAGAGTCGTATGTCGGACGATTTTCTCTTTCGGCTGGTTTTATCAAAGGATTAGTCATCGGCAGCGTACAGGCGAAACACTTGGGACAATTTATTGTATTCGATTTTCTGCCGGAAAAACCAAGGGTTGCTAAACAAAGAACAATGCAGATGAGTATACATTTTACCGGTAATGAGGAATATCAAATTCGAAGTCAGATTTTTCCATCTTGATTATGATGATTGTCGTTTGCTGAAATAAATTATAGCCGTGGAAATTAGAAAACGGGAGTAACACATCGTTCAACAAGGTCGCAGCGCAAAAACGCGTAGCACCTATTAACTCAGACATTAGCTGCAATTAGATTCAACAAACTCGGAAAATGAATTAATAAAGCACGGGCCAGGCCATCCGTTTCCAAGAGTGGCTTAGGTCAATGCTAAAAAATGGCAGACGAACCCGAAGCAGCCCTGCGGGTATGTGTGTAAACTGGATTAAAATTGACTGTTAACGAGACGCTATGGAAATCGACCTCTTCAAGCTGTTGGAACAAAATCTTGTTTTACTGACCTTCGTTGTAATCGGCCTTGGCTTCCTGATTGGTCGGATCCATTTCGGTAGCATCAGGGTCGGCTCGACCACTGGCGTGCTCGTTGTCGGTTTGGTATTAGGTCATTTTGGCTTTCAAAGCCAGCCCATGGTTGGGGTGTTTGGCTTCACTCTGTTCATGTTCTCTGTGGGTCTGCAAGCGGGACCGAGCTTCTTCAGTGTTTTTCTTGCCGATGGATTTAAATACGTTGTTGTGTCATTAGTTGTTGCGGCAACCGCCTTCGCGGTCGCGACCGCATTGTCGAAGCTTATTGGCCTTGATGCCGGTCTTCAAGCTGGGCTATTGGCTGGGGCTCTGACCAGCACACCCACCCTGGCCGGTGCCGAGGACGCCATTAACAGTGGCATGGCTTCATTGCCAGAAGGCATCACGATGGCAGACGCTAAGCAGAACCTGAGCGTGGGTTATGCGCTTACCTACATCTTCGGTACGGTGGGCGTCATGCTCGCCGTTCGTTTTATGCCGGGCCTGCTCAAAATCGATTTACCTGGCGATGCGAGCAAGCTCGCAAGTCAACGGGGCCTATCGAAGCGTCGCCGACCCGGACGCGATGACCTGCCGATCATTCGAGCCTACACGATAAGCCAGGACACGGCCGGTAAGACTATCGAGCAAGCGGTCGTCGAGGCCGAACACAGGTTTGTGCCGCTCAAGATC
>CAMYMO010000294.1 GCA_947259425.1 uncultured Ectothiorhodospiraceae bacterium
TAACAGGCTTTTCCCATACCACCTCCACCCATACCACCCCCCATGCTATCGGTGGTCGAGGTATCGCTAGAGTTTGTTTCAGAGGTCGAACGACTCTTTCTTCTTCCCATGCTAACGTCTCCTAATTCGATTCGAAATAAAGATCGGTGAGTGCCCCAAACATATACAATCCCCCACCCGCGGTTTGGGTCATTTCGTCATGTAAGTGCATAGGGTAAGCAAAATGACGCCCTTCGGCTTTGGCTTTAGCCAACGTGCTGTTTGTAACTTCCGGCCAGGCATCGGGAGGCGGATCAAATGGAAAAATAAATTCCATAGTTCCGCCGTTACCATCAAGCGGAATAATATCCTTTAACCAGATATGTTCTCGTTGTTGACCATTTGAACTTAACCACTCCATGTGATTGCCATGACAATGTACGGCATGTTGCGCCAGTCCTGCATTTAAACAACGAATCCTGGTTCGTTCACCCAGGTGTGCATGAATCGCAGTTCGTTTGTCTGCCATACTGTCGAGACCTGAATTCATGGAACCTTGTGCACCGGGTGGTCGCCCGTACAATCCATTTAAAGTAAAATAACGTGGAATATATTTGTTTGGCGTGTTGTTGCCATATTGAATTGCAGTATGCCAGGCTGGATCGATATCATTGAACATCCATACAAATTCGTGTTTAGGCATATCTCGACCAGATTCAATGGTTGTGTCCTCGCCATTAGGGAAGACGACTAATGCTCCATGCAAACCCACTAATCTGTTGTCAGGCAAGTCTACAGCGTCATAATACATATGAGTGCCAGGATTAGAGGCGCGAATGGTGATTGTCTTGGTGCTGCCCGAAGGAATATTTGTATTTATTCCTAATTCATCAATCACAAAACTATGCTGAGTATTTAAATTATTTCGAATGGTTAGATTGATAGTGTCACCAACTTGCATAACCAAAACTTCACCCGGAATATTTAAGCTATTGCTACTATTACTAAATCCGCGAAAATAAACATCAACGCCATCAGCCTGTTCTATATAGCCCTCGTTAATATAAAAAGTTTTATTTAGAGTTGCTGCTTCGGCTCTTGGTATCCACCTGACAAGGCCAGAAGCATTTGCGACAGAACCGAGTAAGGCAGTTGAACTGATTTTTAAAAAGGTGCGTCTCTTCATTAATTCCTCCTAATTTTTTTCAGGCGAGCGTCAACACATTTACGAAGAAATGAATTTTGGAAATTTATAATAGACAGGCACGCATACATGCAGAAACGTGCATTTGTTGATGATCCGTATCGATAACCCGAGTCGTCAGCTTACTCAGTATTTTTTATAGTTTATAAAGGCGTGGACATTTAAATTTGATAAATGTTACAAATAACCTTAGCTTATCGAGGTTACTAATTCAATTATTTTTGGTATAAAATAAATATTTTTGAATTAAATATCTGGTGTTGGCAATTTGGTTTAGAACGTATGGAATAATTTTATACAGATTGAAACAGTAATTATTGTGGGGAATGTTGTTCTGGCCTTAGTTTTGGAGTGAAATAAAGATCGGCGTCGTCGATATCAACGATATCATTTTTTTGATCAACCATTGGAAGCTCAGCATCATTCCAGCCGCGCAAGCCTGTTTTAAGTGAAACGACATCGGTATAGCCCATTTTTTGCATGACCTCAGCAACGAATATACTGCGGTTTCCAGAGCGGCATATGACGACAACTGGATTATTTCTTGCTTCAACAAGCTCAGGAATGGTTTCTTCAAAATCATATTCACATGCCGTTTCGAGAATACCACGTGGTACATTAATTGAGTTTTCAATATGCATGGCGGCAAACTCATAAGGTTCACGCACATCGATAATTAATGGAGTAGCAGACTCCATAGTATCGGCCAGATCCCATGGGAATATCTCTTTTACATGCTCCAGCGCATCTTTGATAAGTTGGTTAAATGTCTTCATGGTTAGTTTTTGCTGGGCAGTCCTTTGACAACGGCCATCACGGCTGCTTCAACTCGTGAATGTACATCAAGCTTTCTTAAAATCGCTTTCACATGTAGTTTAACCGTACCGTCAGATATGCCCAGATTGCGGGCGATGGCTTTATTGCTTTGTCCTTCTGCCAGCAGGCCAAGAATTTCAGTTTCACGAGGGGTCAATTCATCGAAAGGTCCGGATATCTCTGGCGTACCATCATCATCTTTACCCTGGACGGCTCGGGCCAGAATTGGAGCCAGATCGGGGGCAACAACCGTCTTGCCTGCTACGATA
>CAMYMO010000295.1 GCA_947259425.1 uncultured Ectothiorhodospiraceae bacterium
ATAATATGGTGTTCAGTAGACATGTTAATTACTACTTTTATACAATGATTCTCATCAGATTGATAATAGTTTGCATCGCCATAACAATTGTCATTGATAAAGCTTGCTACTAACTCACCTTTTTCTTTGTCTGGCGCATAGAATAAAAAATCCACATCTCTTGGAATTGAAAACACATCCCCTTTCTCATCGTTACCCTGGAGTAACACAGAATCTTGATAAGCATTATCCAATAATGCTTCAACGACTTTGCTCATGCTTTTTCCTTGTACACATAACGGCGGCTGTTGAGCGACAACGTTACTGCCCTATGGCGTCTTTTTGCCATAGGGCAGTGGCGTTGTTGACTCGAACGCCTTGGTTAGGCGCACGTTCGCGCTT
This sequence comes from uncultured Ectothiorhodospiraceae bacterium, assembly GCA_947259425.1. GTDB lineage: Bacteria > Pseudomonadota > Gammaproteobacteria > UBA6429 > Thiohalophilaceae > SZUA-24. The sequence goes on from CAMYMO010000295.1 coordinate 382, forward strand.
CCACCCAAGGTTGTTTGTGTCTGAAGTTTCATTCGTGCTCCATTGTTTTCAATTGCACCAGCCTAACAAAGGTGGGCGCTCAACAGCCGCCGTTAAGCTTACGACCGCGCTTACTCCGTTCTCCATCAGGCCACCATCTCTTTATGCATCATGATTCTTGTTTATCCCACCTCGCTTTGCAGCGCGGGCGTGAGCTTAACGAATAGCGTAACTTGTGCGAGCGAAGCGAGCATCAAGGTTTACGCGCTGGTTATGTGCTTTCATCAATAGAGCATCTAACTGCTCACCAATATACATGTCAACTTTCTCTTCGATTTTCTTTTTATATGAAACGCAGTTACTACATTCAAATTCTATCCTTATGTTTAACATCCCACAATTTTCTTCCATTTCGAAACAATTATTTTTAATGTTTACCGTTGGATATACTATGCCAATGCCACCTAGTTCCGGGTTAATATTTGAATCTATTGTAGCTCTCACGATATTCCTTATAATTTGAACATCAATTGATTTTTGTAACTTACGCGTTAGTTCGTCAAGGTTTATTGCGTTGCCAACTTGCTGTTTGTAGTTCAGCACTAATCGCTCTTTATCGGTCGAACACGAATATAATAATAAGACGGTAATCAACAAAAATATTGGTTTCAGAGCAATCATTTTCGATAGTTGTTTACTACACTTAACGCCAAGATCAGGCGCGATTTTGAGTCAGGTTATTTTTTGCTACAATGACGCGCAGCGGAAAGCAAAAAATGGCGTGATTCAAAATTGTCGCCTGGATCTTTTGGTTAGATTCTATTTGTACCAATTCTCTAATTTTAATTTGGGCACCCTTGCAAACTCTTTTGTGTTGTTAGTAACCAATACGCCTTTATTCGCAAGCGCGGTGCCGGCAATTAGCACATCGCAAGCGCCGATTGGTGTGCCTTTCTTTTCAAGGTTAGCTCGAATCGTAGCGGCAAAACGTGCTGCAGCTTCTTCAAATGGCAAAACCTCGACCAACGAGCATAACTCCTTTAATTGGGCTTGCCTTTTTCGTGGAGAGGTAGACTTCGCTATTCCGTACTCAAGCTCATACAGCACCACTGACGGGATAGCTATATCTTTCGGGGACACCTCAAGAAATTTATCTGGGACACGCCCCATTCCTTTAAAGAAATAGATTAATGTATTTGTATCAACAACATACATTACAAAGTCTCACGCTTGGCATCGCTTCCTTCATTAGACCTAATATCATCAATAGATGGAAAGTCTTCCCATGCCCCTGCCAGCTCTACAACGGATTGAGGCCATTCGTTTGCAACTTTTTCACTGATAAGCCTCGCTATCCACTTACTCTTTGATAAATGGGCAGATTTTGCTGCATTAACCATTTTCCGTTCAACGTCTTCTTCCAAATAAATCGTAACTTGTCCCATAACCGCCTCCAATAAATAACTATATGTCTAATTATATGTGTCGGCTACGGATTGTCAATCTTGAAAAGAACGAAAAATCTAACGTTTTGCTCACCTGCGCTTTGCCAGCGCATTTCTTTGGGCTAGGCTTTTTCAAGCCCAAAGAAATGCGCTGGCAAAGTGTCAGGTGCAGCTATTTGATACTTGTTTATGACCCTCTCCCTTGCGATCGGGCTTGGTGGTGTTACCCACCATCCAATAGCATTAAGCTAAGGGTTTCTTAAAACCAAACAAAGGAGAGGGTCCTATGCAATTCTACACTAAAAGTCATGAATATTACTGTGGAATCGATCTGCATACCAAAATGATGTATGTGTGTATTCTAAACAACCTGGGAGACATCGTGTTACACCAAAACATTCCGACTGATCCGGTTAAGTTCTTGAAATTAATAGCGCCTTTTCGGGAAGATGTCGTCATT
>CAMYMO010000296.1 GCA_947259425.1 uncultured Ectothiorhodospiraceae bacterium
ACCCGTCAAAGCCTTTACACATAACGACTCCGATCAAAATAACCTGCAATCTATTCGACAAGAACTAACAGAGTTTGTTGAAGCAAATAGGGATTCAGAATATGCGCTTGATATTCATGATTCTGCCATGTACAAGCGTCTTATGAGAGGCCTATCCGGTGCGGGCTATACTAAACCTTATCGTGGTGGTGCATCTGTTATATATGATAACCCCGAAAAAACGCTTGGCAAGACAGAAGATGAAACGGTTTATTTAACGTCACTCATGCGTCCGCATGTTAAAAAGATTGAAAACACATTTGAATTGATTTCTCCATATTTTATCCCCGGTGATGCGGGTAAAAAGTACCTGATCGATATGGTTAAACGTGGGGTTAAGGTTCGGGTGGTGACTAATTCGTTAGCATCGACAGATGGTATCATGGCACAATCAGGCTATGCGCGTCATCGTTTCGATTTAATAAAAGGCGGAGTCGAGCTATATGAACTAAAACCGAAAGCCAAATCTAAAGCCAGTCGTTCACTACGTCGCAGTGCGGAGGCAAAAAGCGCCCTGCATGCCAAGACTTATGTTTTTGACCGGAAATCTGTTTTTATTGGTTCGTTTAATTTCGATCCGCGCTCTGCAAATATAAATACCGAATTAGGGTTAATCTGTGAGATTCCGGAAATGGCAGAATATATTGCATCGGAAATGTTTGATGCTAATCTGAAGAAAAATACCTATAAGGTCGAATTGCAGATTGAGCCGGATGATGTAGACTTTCCTATGGAACAACTGGTCTGGATTGAAACAATAAATGGTGAAGAGATTCGCCACACTACACAGCCGGAAACCAGTTTCTGGCGCCGATTTAATGAAGGTTTTTATTCGATTCTTCCCATAGAATCACAACTATAATGTGTTTTTAGTTTTGATTAAAAAAATATACATTTTGTTGATAGTTGTTAGTTTAATTAGCTCGTGTTCTACGGGTACAAAATTAAATCGTAAAATATTTTTTAAAGATAAAGAACCCGTTGCCGTTTGTGAGAGTTATCAGGCCATGACGGATGAACAGGCCGATGCTGATATGAATAAGGATATTTATGCGCTTCAGCAGAGTATTGAACGTAGTCTGGTTTTTCGTGAAAAAATGACAGCGGCCTTTAAAGATGTTGATTTTGATAATATACCCGATAAACCATTTTCGCCTGATAAAATCGATCGATTAAGCAAAGGATTGCAACGGGAAGTGGATCTGATGCGACCCATGTTTGAGATGGTAGTTAAACATGGTTGTTGGGTAAAGCATCAGGAATATACTGTGACTGATCAGGTGAAATTAAAAGGTAACTTATTAGTGCTGGCAACCATGATGTCTTTGTATGATGATTACAGTGCAGTCATCGTTGTGTTGAATAAAAATGACAGGCTGCGCCGATTTATAAATCGCGCGGATGCCGGTTATGATAGAGAGGATTATTTGCTTGAGGGATTGACCGATATGTTTGTCAATCATGACTTGTTATCGTACGTTACGGATCTTATCGAACGCTATCATCAGCATGAGGATGCAGTTAAAGAGCTTGCATTAGAGGATGATACGATTAAGTATCTGAGCCAGGTCATAGAAAAATCGAAGTCATATCCTGTTATGTTAAAGATGGATTATTTTGATGCCGCCAATCACCGTCGGTCTGTGCGTCATAATGTAACAGCGGACACATTGAATGAGATAGGTCGTTCTTCAATGAATCTATTGAGTGAAGGTTTTAGCACAGCCATTGGATCTTTCGAGGATCGAAAAGGTTTGCTTTATAATGATGAGCAGCTGGTCAAAACCATTTCAGCACAGCTACAGATTGGCGACATACTACTGGAAAAAACCCCTTTTAGATTAACCGACAGTATGATTCCCGGTCACTGGGGGCATGCTGCTTTATGGATAGGGACAGAGCAGGAATTAAAAAACCTGGGTTTGTGGGAGCACCCACTGGTGTCCCGTTATCATGAGGAGATCCGACGTGGCGAACTGATTGCCGAATCACTTCGTACGGGTACGACACTGAGTTCCATGACTCATTTTCTGAACATCGATGATATTGCTGTCTTAAGAAGCCGCAAGCCACTATCCGATCAGGAAATGCGTGAGACAATTATCTTAGGCCTGCGTCAGATCGGAAAAGAGTACGATTTTAATTTTGACGTAGAAACCACCGATAAGATCGTGTGTTCACAATTAGTGTATTTGGCATATAGTAAGATTGAGTGGCCGACAGAATCGGTTGTGGGTCGCTACACTATCAGTCCAGACAATATAGCCAATAAAGCATTGAACAATGGGCCATTTGAGCTGAAACTTTTTTATCATGAAGGCAAGCGGGTAGAAAAAAATGAGTTGGAGCTAATGGAAAATTTGATGAAGCAGGAATGATTTTGTTTTAGCGAGGTACTCTTGATATCGACAAGGTGGCATGTTCATTTACGTTTTCCAGATGAAATATAACAATATTCGCCACCATTGCCTCTTGCCTGCGACCTCGTTTTTGCACGGCTTTAATAGGGACCAAGCCGGCAAATTTTGTGGATTAAAAGTGGCGGGAAAAAAACATTTATAGGACATTATGAAACAAAAACACGGAGCAGGTTACTCCTACTCCGTGTTGTGATATAGGGCCCTATATCAAGCATGTTTAACGAGTACCGTATTTCTCCATGAATTCCTTACGCATCTTGACTCGCTTTTTGTATTCCTTGTCCCACTTGTCTTCCGGTGCGCCTTCCCATACCCGCTGGTAGACACGCATCTTATTGCCACCGTAGATCTTGGCAAGTTGTTCATTGGTATATCCGCGTTTCCACAGCTCGTCAGTCACCGCTGCCAGGATTCTGGCAAGCGGTGCGCTATCAGATGCGCCTTTATTAAAAGCATTGATCATGTAACCACCGTCATCGTACATAGTGGCGTTCTTCTTGGCGAAATCCACAACTAATTTAACGTCAAACATATCATCAGTCGCGATTGCCACATGGTCAACACCGACCAGCTTGGCGTAGTAGTCGATCATGTCGGCGGCCTGTTTCGGGGTAAGGTCATCTGGCCAGATGCCATCCACCATCCACTCGGTAAACGTTGGTGCAACATAACCGCCACTTTTTGCAGCACGCTTGGCTTCTTCATCGCTAATGTTGCGATAACAACCTCGCGGTGATTTTTTCTTTTCATTCTTATACAAGCCGGCCGGTATTGAATGGGTATAGATGTAAGGCACATCAGGATGATTCTTGTCCATATGATCCATCGCATCCATGGCGGTCTTTTTACCAGTATGACTCAGGTCAAGGATGATGCCGTACTTCACCATTTCATCAATGACGGCCCGTCCCCAGGCGGTTAGACCATCGTCTTTGCCATTGTAGGCGGCCAGTGATCCTGAACCGGTTCTGAAGCGATCGTTGTAGGCAAGGATCATGCTGGCAATCCCCATCTCTTTGAGTGCCGACATGCGCGTTAGATCTTCTTCAAGGATGGTCGCGGTTTGTGAATTCCAAATGACTGCGGTCTTGCCTTTGATATGTGCCGCCTCGATATCACGGGTTGATCGAACAAAGATATAATTTTCTGGCTCTTCCGCCATCGCCGCACGAAAAGCATGGTGTTGTTGCATGAGATTATCCCAGTTCATGGATGCGGCAGTGAGTGTCATCTCATGCCCGGTAATTCCGGCTTTGCGCGCTTCTTTGAAATACGTCAGTAGTTGCTCATTCTTGGTCCAGCCGGTGCCATATGGACTTGCTAACATACCGATGACAATCGTGTCCTTGACAAACTTTTTAGCCTTTTTCGAGGCTGGCCAGTGTTTGGCATCCAGGCTGGCATGAGCATTCAGTGAAAATAGTAGAATAAAAATTGTTGCGAAAAAACGCATGCTGTCTCTCCTTGGTTGAAAATGTATATCGGCTCCGTAATCGGCGGCGTCATAAGTTAAAGCCGTCATCAATCGTAGCTTAATAATTAGGTATCTTAACAGGCTAGCCACATTAATGGATATTGGCGTTGACGATGTTACGTCATTCTATATTTTTCTTGCCATTTTGCGCCAGTATTAACAAAATAATATATATAATCACACATTTTTGGTGTTAGAAAGGATGATAAATAGTATTTGCGCCTGAAAACAACGTGGCGCGTAATGGCAAGAAAGACCGCAGCTGAAATTGCTAGAGTAGGATCATGCATAGGATACTGAATTTTGTATGCATGATTTATCAGCAATAATGAAAGGAAAGATAAAATAAAATGGCCACCGATATTAACCAAAAGCGATTAAGAATTATTCAACTCACACTCCTGATGGGATTGTTTCCGTTGATGTTGAGTACGGCTCGGGCTGACAATACCGCGTTTGATGATATCCCGGAATTCGGTGGTCCCAGTACGGTAGGCGCGGATTTAAAAGAAGATGCGAAATCTAAGGTACCGGCCTTTCGTTTTGAAGGTATCGATGCCTTCTTAAAACCCTATTTTGATAGCAAGGCCAAAATGGCAAAAGATAATAATTTTGCTTATGGTTTTGACTACACAGCGATGTATCAAAATGCCAGTGATAGTCTGGGCGAAGACGATGCCGGTGGGGGTATCTTCCGTGCGTTTGGTTCCTGGACATTAACCGGTTTGGACAGTGGCAATACCGGAACATTAGTTTATAAAGTCGAACATCGTAATCGCCTTGGTACCGATATCTCGCCGTCATCATTGGGTTTTGAAACCGGTTATGTCGGTTTAACCGCACCTATCTATAGTAACTATCAATGGGGTCTGACCAATTTATATTGGCAACAAAAGTTTAAAGAGACTCAATTTAATTTTGTTGCCGGTGTGGTGGATGCAACAGATTATCTGGATATTTATGGCCTGGCCAATCCCTGGACGTCATTTAGTAACCTGGCGTTTTTGACCAATGCCTCGATTCCCTCACCTAATCAAGGTCTGGGTGCTGCATTTGGCTGGATGGCCAGCGACAATATTTACCTTGTTGGTGGCCTGGCGGATGCTAATGGTGATCCATCTAAACCGGAAGATATGGTTGATAGTTTCTTTGATGATGCGGAATACTTTAAGCATTTCGAGATTGGTTACATCTCATCATTTGATCGCCGTTACTTCGACAATATTCATTTAACCCTGTGGCAGGTGGATGACAAAACCAACCCGGGTAATACCGCACCGGACGGTTGGGGCTGGGCGTTTTCCTATGCCTGGTTCTTCGATGATAAATGGATGCCGTTTGTACGTATGGGGTATGCCGATGAGGGCGGGGCATTGTATGACAAAAACATCAGTGTTGGTTTTGGTCATTACATGGCGAAGTCGCGTGACTTGCTCGGTGTTGGTGTAAACTGGAGTGAACCTTCAGAGAGCAGTTTTGGTCCTGGCTTAAAAGATCAATACACCATTGAAGCTTACTACCGTTATCAGTTATCGCAAAATGTCGCGCTGACACCGGATGTTCAATACATCATTGATCCATCGAACAATCCAAATGAAGATTCGTTGTGGATCCTTGGCTTGCGGGCGCGTTTATCGCTTTAATCGTACTTAGCTCTTCACTTCTATTATTTCGATAATCTCTCTGCGAGTGCAGCTTGTACGCATTTTAACGCGTAAGCCAGTAACCCAATCCAGGTAAATCACTAAGTCCTATAGTAATAAACCACGTGTCAGAAGTGCGATTGAAGTCTCGTGCTCCAAGCCCCACTCGTAATCGGTCTTTAAAAAAACTCACATGCATATCACCACCCAATGTGTCCTGATCAACGACCTTAGGATCACTCCACTGGTGATACCAGGTCGGTGTCAGCCCCCAGCTCGAGATAAGGCCGGAATTCGTTTGACGAATGTAGCTAAGACCCAGTGCGCCATAGTTTTCGCGTTCGATTGAATCGCTGGAACTAAACGTACCCCCGGCAAAGCCCAGACTGGCACGAGCAGCGACTAAGTCTTTTTTCGTAAGCGACCAGGTGGGTTGCCAGCTAAAGAGCAGATCACTCTCGGCGAGATCGAAGGCGAACTCATAGGGAATGATGTTTCGCCAAATCCAGTCTTGAGGAGCGGTCGACGGTGCAAAGGTAAAATCCGGATAGTTATAGGTGGCGGTCTGTATCGTGTGAGCAGCCATGCCCATAATCGTGGAATTACTTGTTTCACGTTTTTCTGGATCTGGCTCACGTGCGGTATAGATCGCCTTTGCCTGTTGTTCCAGATAAACAATCCGAGTGGTTACGCGGCGGCTCAGTTCAGAAGACCACTTAGTTGGATCCGCTATTATTTGTGACAATAGGGATCTGGAACCATTTTCCGTTGCTGTAGCTTTAAAATTTTCCTTGTCTAAATGAAGAAAAAACGTATCTTCAGTAAAAAATAATCCTTGCTTGGCAATATCATTTTTTTGGCCAGCTTCAAGGGTTTTTAATAAGCCATCAAATATGATGCGCATGTCACGGTCTTCTTCTGGAGGTGAGGCGTAGGCAAACTGCAGTGTCTCTTGTTTGCCAAATTCCCATTGCGCCAATCGAGAAAATATATATCGGCTACGTAAATTATCTTTTATGCCGAGGAGCTGGTGGATCTTCTCAGCGAAGGCATTTTGGCATTGTAGGAAGGGTTGTTTTTGTTGTTGTTCGGAAAACTTAAGTCCGCATAATGTTTTTGCAGCAATAATAACCGAATCATAGACACCAACATAGTAATCATATTCACGAAACTTGACATCCAGAAAGGCACCAAAGTCACTTAATAAAGTACCGGTGATTGGCGCGCCACGGTTAGTAAGTCGAAGGTTCCGATCATTGTGCATGGAATGTTTTGATTGATGAATTCTTTGTATAAAGTCGTTAGTGATTTGCTTATTGTTTTCGGAAATGTTGAGTAATATTATGGTTAAGCGTTTGCGATACTTGCTCGCATCGATTTCGCATTCCTCTTGACTTTTTATGGTTGAATTATTTTTTACAAAGTGACAGCGCTGGGCAACGCCTGCTTGCCTTAATTTCTTAGCAGAGTAGGGTGGAGTGATTAGCAAAGAGGCGCGTGTGTAGACCAGCTCCAATAATGCCCCGGCACGACGCACGGCTTCGGCACAAGTCAGCTTGGTACGATAAAAGGGAATGTCTTTTTCACAACGGTAGCGATTTTTATTTGCGTCGAGTTTATCTGCTAGCTCGTAACTCAATTGGGCGAGGTTTAATGACCAGTAATCACTGGTTAATTCACTGTAGAGTTCGTACTTACGTGCAGTGCTTAATGCACCTAATAATAATGCCTGCTCGGTGAAAAGGCTGTATTCCATTTTCCTGCAGGCATCGGGCGGATTGTCGCTGGCGCAGGCCGTTGTATTTGTCGGGGGTGGGATCGGATAACGCAGGCGATTAGGATCGAGAAAAATATAGGTCACCGGCATGGTATTGTTTTTTGCGTTTTTGTGCTGTTCGGCCAGTTGCCGTGCCAGTCCAATGGGCAGGTTGTCAAACAAACCGCCATCAGAAAATTCAGCTTCGGTTAGTTCATATCCCTCTGGGCAAACAAATTTTGTACTTGGTTTTACAGCCTTTGTATTTAAATCAGTTTTTTCTTTATCCCTTTCGATAAAACTCGTAAGCCGACAATATGACAGGCGTTTACGACCAAAACCACCTGGGAAAGCCGCACTGGTCATGACGGCATCTTCAATTCGTTGGTCATTAATTGAATAGGGTGGTGCATCAATTGCGCGTGGCATCAGAATCATCGCCGGGTCTGACAAGGTTGGAAAATCATCCGGATCAAAATAAAAACCGAGTGTGCCGTCTTTCTCGGTGCGGGCCTCGAACGGGATAAACAGCCGTTGGTTTTGCACATCGATGTTGCCGACTTTAATCTCATCGGGGATGACTCGAGTGACGGTGACCCCAAGCGGAACTCGGCAACCGGCCCGAAAACTCGGCGTGTTCCAGCGCTGGCGTAATTCGCTCGCCGCCTCTAATAAGTCATGGCGTGCTAGTAAGGCATCATTTGACTTGTAATATATCGAATCAGCTTTTGGAGGTAGCAAACGATTCACATCCGGACGTAACCAGACATTCCGGAAAATATTTGAATCAATTCTGTTAACCAGTCCGCCTTCGGATTGCGGCAAACTGCACCAGATAAGACTAGAAAGCAAGGTATTAATCCCCCCTGCAGACGCCCCGGAAAAGCTCGCGGCATCAAATTTATGTGATTGCCCGGCGAGTGAAGAGTCGACTCTATCTATATTCCGCAGGATTTTCAGTAAACCCCAGTTCAGCCCCGCTTCATAGGCACCTTTGCTTGCGCCACCGCTGATCGCGATTGAAATTCGACGTTGTTGTTCTGTAGCGGAGCTGAGTGTTACGAAACTACTAAACAGCGATAGAGTTGTTAACAAGCAGAGTAAAACTCGCGTCCACATTTTTTTTATAAGACCATTGCAATGGCCAGGGGTACTCGTCTGAGTATGCATGGTTGGTTCTCTCCCACTGAACACAAAATGTAACATTCCTATTTAAGGCTTGCTAGAGCATTTTAGTGCGATAGTAATTTATGCATAGGCTATTCTGCACCATTTTAACCTTAAATACTTACTTGTTAACATAGTCAATGGTGTTTTATGCGAGCCATCTTATGCTGATTTTACTGGCTTTTCACTTTCTATTTCCGTTAGCATCAACTTAGGTTTTTAAGGATGATAAATTAGCTTTGATGGTGTGCTGGGTGTGAAACGACGTAATTTTATAAAAATGGTGGGGCTATTGCCCTTCAGTCTTGTTGGTTGTCAGTATATGCCGGTTGAAGGTTTCAGTAACCCATGCCATAAAATCCAGTTACCAAAACATTTACGAGAACATCAGCTCGTTACATCAATTTGGGAAGGCATTGATACTGAGCAGGTTTGGGATGTGCATACCCATCTGATTGGCACCGGTGACAGTTTGGCCGGTCTTTGGATTAACCCCGAGATGACCACATTATCTAATCCACGGTTATATACGCAATTTAAGTTTTATATTAACGGTTCCTGCGCATCAGCTTCTGAAAAAGAATCTCTGGATGAAAGTTATGTTCATCGTTTACGGCATTTACATAATGATATGCCCGTTGGTTTTCGTTTCATGTTACTTGCTTTTGATTATTACCATAATGAAAAAGGTCAGATCGATAAAACCCATAGTGTATTTCATACCCCGAATGGTTATGCCATTAACCAGGTAAAAAAGTATCCTGGTCAGTTTGAATGGATCGCCTCAATTCATCCCTACCGTGCAGATTGTATTGAAGAATTAGACTTTGTGATTCAACACAAGGCGCGTGCGATAAAATGGTTACCCGGGGCAATGGGCATTAACCCGGCCAGTCCCTTATGTGATCGTTTCTATGACGCGTTAGTCAAACATGACATGCCACTGTTAACCCATGCCGGTGCAGAACATGCGGTTGAGGTGCCTGAAGATCAAAAATATGAAAATCCATTATTGTTTCGGCGTGCACTTGATAAGGGTGTGCGGGTTATTTTTGCACATTGTGCTACATTGGGTGAAAGCATTGATCTGGATAAAGGTGATAAAGGAAATAGTGTTTCGAATTTAGATTTGTTTGGTCGCTTGATGGACGAATCTCAGTATCAAAATCTTGTCTATGGCGATATCTCTGCGATAACTCAGGTCAATCGGGATAAGGACAAGATTGAAAAAATTGTTAAACGTTCTGATTGGCATGATAGATTATTATATGGCTCGGATTATCCGTTACCGGGGGTAATGCCAGTTTTTTCACCCGATAACTTTTATCGTTGGGGGCATATCTCAGAAAGCGAGTCGGAGCTGTTATCCGCCGTACGTCGATACAATCCAATCTTGTTCGATATTATGCTAAAGCGGCTTATTAACGTTGATGGCCATCAATTTTCACCCGCTGTATTTCAGACCCGCAGAATGTTTGTGCCTGACTAATCTTGAGTTAAACATTTGGTAGGTGACGGTTTGGATATATCTTTATTATACTTAGCTTAATTGATTCCAGTCTTACGCTATAGGGGGTGGCAATGTCAATCGGCAATCTATCTGAACAAGAATGTATTAGCGCGATAGAGTTAGGGAAACCCTTTCATGCCAAAGTGGCCGATGGTGCTTTTGTCATCAAGTATGAATCTGATGCCCCATTTATTTGTACGGCTATTCACGATGGTCATCGGCTACGGGATGAGATCATCGATAACTGCGCGTTGAGCGAAGACGAGCGTTATTTCGAAGAAGATCCCTACACCGGTGAATTTATCGACAATATGCCGATCACGCTGATCGGTTGTGATTCTCGTTATGAATACGATCTCAATCGTGGTCCGGATACTGCGATATATGAGGAGGCCTGGGGCAAGGTGGTGTGGAAGACGCCGCTTTCTGCAGAGCAGAAGACAACGAGCTTGGCAAAACATAACGGTTTCTATCGCGTCGTCAGCGCGCTATATAATAGAGTGATTCAACAGCATGGTGGCTGTCTGGTTTATGATATCCATTCCTATAATTACAAACGCAAGGGTGAGGATGCCCCGGCATTTAATCTTGGTACCGAACAGCTTGACGTTGATAAATATGGCAATGTGATTAACCACTGGATGGGGTTGTTGGATGATATCACCATTCCGAACCATCATATTCGGGCTGCTCTGGATGAGGTGTTTTACGGCCGTGGTTATCAGGCCACCATTGCCAAAGATTTTACTAATACACTGGTATTACCCACCGAGTTTAAAAAGTTCTTTATGGATGAAATGACCGGTGTGGTT
>CAMYMO010000297.1 GCA_947259425.1 uncultured Ectothiorhodospiraceae bacterium
GATGCGATTTCTTCGTTAAAAACATCCGATCTCGGAATCAAACATCGTGGTAAAGCCGCATTGTATGCCTTGCCCTGGTATATGGTGATTGGGCCATCCGCGGCAGGCAAAAGTACCTTGTTGCGTAATTCCGGATTACATTTTCCTTATCAACATGCGGACGATGTTGACATCAAAGGTGTCGGTGGTACGCGTAATTGTGATTGGTGGTTTTCGGATGAGGCAGTCATTTTAGATACCGCCGGTCGTTATACCACGGAAGACAACGATAAAACGGAATGGCTGGAATTTTTAGCGTTGTTAAAAAAACACCGCCGTAAAATGCCGATTAACGGCATTATCGTTGCGATTAGCATCTCTGATTTGTTGACAACCGATGATGCGGGCATGGACTGGCACGTAAAGGTTGTTCGCGATCGCATTAATGAATTGATCACCCATCTCGGATTTGTGTTTCCGCTATACATTGTCTTCACCAAATGCGATTTATTGGGCGGATTCCAATCTTTCTTTGGTGATTTAAATGAAACCGCCCGCGGACAAGTCTGGGGCTCTTATTTAAATATTAAACCCGGTGAAAACCCGGGCGATCATGTCGATCGAAAATTTGGCGAGCTGTATATCCGTTTGTGTGAATGGCGCATCCGTAAATTGCACTTGCAACGCAAGCAACAAATCAAATCACAGATCTATGATTTCCCGGCACAGTTCCAGGCTGCGGCGATGCGTTTGCTTGAATTTATCAACTTATTGTTTAAAGACAATCCCTATCAGGAAACACCAAACTTTAAAGGCGTCTATTTCACCAGCGGAACCCAAGAGGGATTACCCCTGCAAAGGATTGTTGGGAACTTACGTCAGGCATTTGGCTATGCAGATAAGAAAGATGGCATCGTCACTAGCAAAAACACCAAGAGTTACTTTATTACCAACCTGTTAAAAGAGGTTATCTTTAAATCGCCTTTTGATGCCACCATGAGCCGGCGCAAACAGATCTTTAGTCGTTGGTTTAAGACCGCAACCATTATTGGTTGTTTTGGCTTTATTACCGCTGCCGTTGCCGCCTACAGTACCTCTTTTACCAATAATACCTTGTTATTAAATGAAGGTACGGATGTTGTCGAGAACCTTTATAAAATACAAAAGAATCGAAACTCGACCACGGCCGATCAATTTTTGGCATTGAACAAGGTTTATGATCAATACAATGCGCTGTTAGCGTTAGAGAAAGAACGTCCCTGGTATTTTAATATGGGCATTTATCATGGCGACCGCCAGATGCAGCCGCTTGAGCAGGTGATGATAAAAGCGATGGAGCGCGACTTTCTGGTCCCGGTTGCACGATTGTTAGAACGAAAGTTGGTTGATTACTCCAAGCGTTGGAAGACGTTGAAAAAAGAATCTGAGTTAGCTGAGCTGCATACCAATTATTATGACACCTTAAAAGTTTATTTAATGTTGTCATCGCCCAAGCGTTTGATCGATCAGGAAGCGACACCTTTATTATTAGCAAGCTGGAAATCGATCCTGACCCCAGACGGTCGTATTCCGAATAAAAAGCTAAAAAATGTAATGGAAGCAAATAGCGAGAAATTGATTCAAAAATATCTTGCACATATGCGACTACCCTCGAAGGATAAGCTAGCTGCCGCGCATTGGCGTATCAATAAGTCAACCGTTCGAGTTGCACGATCGCAGCTTCAAACACCACCAAACGCAGAATTGCTCTATACCCAGATCGTTAAGAAAAGCGAAGGTTATTTAAAACCGTTGGAAATCCGCTATGCCCTAAAGACACGCGGTTCCAGTTATTTTTCTAACAGTAAAAAAATACCCGGCATCTATACCCAGCAGGGTTGGGAAGACTATGCCTCACGTGAATTTAAAGTCGCGGTGCATATGGCGAGTTATGGTGATTGGGTGCTGGGTTCTGAGATCGTACCGGATGTGGGCGATTCGGCAGCGAGTGAAGTGAATAAAAATAAATCGGGTAAAGTCAACGTTACCTTAGCGAAAGAACTCGAGCAGCAGATTCGGCAACGTTATTTTGCGGATTATACGCGTCAATGGTATGACTTCCTGGGTAATGTGAAGATCCAGGGTGATCGTTCTATAAATGATACGGCTAATAAACTCGACCTATTGGCGCGTGTCGACGGACCGATCGCTGAGTTATTTTTATTATTGGATAAAAATATCAACTTGCAAGAGGTTGAGTGGCGCCAGGCTGGCGATAACAGTCGCGAGTACGCAAAGT
>CAMYMO010000298.1 GCA_947259425.1 uncultured Ectothiorhodospiraceae bacterium
CATGTGTGCCTGTCGTTGCGGCATCCGCGTTACCCTGCGTGACGGTGAAGTTCGCTATATCCAGGGCAACCCGGAACACCCGCTCAATAAAGGCATAATATGCGCCAAAGGTGCCTCCGGTATCATGAAGCAGTATTCCCCCGCTCGCTTGACGAAACCGTTACGTCGTAAAGAAGGCAGCGATCGTGGCGATTCCGAGTTTGAAGAAATCTCATGGGATGAAGCGTTCGGCATAATGGAAGAACGTCTTGCCCATTTACGAGCGACCGACCCGAAGAAGTTTGCCCTGTTTACCGGTCGTGACCAGATGCAGGCCTTAACCGGTATGTTTGCCAAGCAATATGGCACACCAAACTACGCCGCACACGGTGGTTTTTGTTCGGTCAATATGGCCGCCGGGATGATTTACACCATGGGCGGTAGCTTCTGGGAATTCGGCGGACCTGATCTTGAACGCGCCAAGCTGTTGGTCATGATCGGTACCGCAGAAGATCACCATTCAAACCCAATGAAAATGGAGCTGTCTAAATTCAAACGCAACGGTGGACGCTTTATTTCGGTTAATCCCGTGCGTACGGGTTACTCGGCCATTGCCGATGAATGGGTTCCGATTAAACCCGGTACCGACGGTGCACTATTCTTAGCCCTGATTCATGAGTTGATTCGCACCGGTCTGTACGACCGCGATTTCCTCGTGCAATACACCAACTCGGCCGAGCTAGTCAGTACCGATGAAGACAGCGATGACTTTGGTTTGTTTGCGCGTACTGACATACCTCAAGATCCGGACTGCTTTGATCCACAAGATCGTGTCTGGTGGGACCGTAATGAAGATAAGGCCGTGCATGCCCGTACCAAGGAAACGGACCCTTATCTGTTAGGTGAATTCAAACTGGCCGATGGCCGTGATGCCAAACCGGCGTTCCAACTATTAAAAGAACGAGTCGAAGATTACACCCCTGAGTGGGCCGCAGAAGTCACCGGTATTCCTGCCGAGACGATTAAACGGCTTGCCTATGAAATGGGGATTACCGCGCGTGATGAAAAGATTGAATTGCCGATCGCCTGGACCGATGTCTGGGGTAATGATCATGACACGGTCACCGGTAACCCGGTCGCGTTTCATGCAATGCGTGGTCTGGCCGCCCATTCCAACGGTTTCCAAACCATTCGGGCGTTAACCATTTTAATGACCATCTTAGGCACGATTGATCGCCCAGGTGGTTTCCGTCATAAGGCGCCCTTCCCTCGTCCGATTCCTCCTTGTGCCAAGACGCCTAAGTCACCGGATGATGTTAAACCAAATACCCCATTGAACGGCATGCCCCTGGGTTGGCCGGCGACACCGGATGATCTGTTTGTTGACGATAAAAACGAACCGGTACGTCTTGATAAGGCCTTCTCCTGGGAATTTCCGTTAGCCGCACACGGTATGATGCAAAACGCGATCACCAATGCCTGGCGTCAGGATCCATATCCGATCGACACCATGATGATCTTCATGGCGAACATGGCCTGGAACTCCACGATGAACACCACCAGCGTGCGTGAGATGTTGAACGATAAAGACGACAATGGTGAATATAAGATTCCATACCTGATCGTCTGCGATGCCTTCCAATCTGAAATGGTGGCCTATGCGGATCTGGTGTTACCGGATACGTCTTACCTGGAACGCCACGATACGATCAGTATGTTGGATCGTCCTATCTCCGAATACGACGGCCCGGTTGATTCCGTGCGTATCCCGGTCGTGCCACCATTAGGCGATACCAAGCCGTTCCAGGAAGTCTTAATCGAATTGGGTTCACGCCTGAAATTACCGGCTTTCACCACTAAAGACGGTTCACGTAAGTATCGTGACTATCCGGACTTTATCGTCAACTTCGAAACCGAACCGGGTTCTGGCATCGGCTTCCTTGCGGGTTGGCGTGGTAAGGGTGGTGAGAAGTTCATGAAAGGTGAACCGAATCCGAACCAGTGGGAAATGTACGAAAAGAACAACTGCGTATTCCATTATGAAATGCCAAAGTCATTCCAGTACATGCGCAACTGGAACCGCGGTTACTTGAACTGGGCACAGGAACATCGCCTGTTACGTTATGCTGAACCGATCAATATCCATATCTATTCAGAGATCTTAATGAACTTCCGTTTGGCCGCTCAAGGCAAACGTGAAGGTAAACAACCGCCTGCGCATTTACGTGAGCGTGTCGAAACTTACTTCGATCCCTTACCGTTCTATTTTGAACCGTTGGAAAACCACTTAACGGATAAACATAAGTATCCATTAAACGCCGTGACCCAACGCCCGATGGCGATGTATCACTCGTGGGATTCACAAAACGCCTGGTTACGTCAGATCCATACCTATAACTTTATGTATGTGCACCCCAAGACCGCCGCCGCGGCGGGCATTAAAGATGAGGGTTGGATGTGGGCCGAATCCATGCACGGTAAAGTGCGCTGCCTATGCCGATACAGTGAATCCGTCGAGCCCGGTACGATCTGGACCTGGAACGCGATCGGTAAATCAAAAGGTGCCTGGCGTCTGGATGATAATGCCAATGAATCTGAGAAAGGTTTCTTGTTAAATCACGTGATCAGTGAAGAGTTACCCGCACATGAAGCCGGTAAGCACATTTCAAATTCGGATCCGATCACCGGACAAGCTGCCTGGTATGACGTACGCGTGCGAATTTATCCGGCTGGCGATGATGAACCTAAGGAAAGTTATCCGCAATTTGATGCGATGTCGGCACTGCCTGGCACGGGTAAAACACAAAAGGTAATAGGTTTCTTCGCGGGTTTGTTTCGGAAGAAAACAGGTTAGTAACGAAAGAGCATCCCTTCTCTCTCAATTGTAAAGGCGGAGAAGGCCAGGATGAGGGACCTGGAAAATGAAGTTCTCACAGAACCCCTTCAGGTTTCATTGTGAGCACCTTCGCCTCTGGCTCCAGGCGCCTCACTCCAACCTTCTCCCTGAGGGAGAGGGAGTTTATTAAGGAAATATATATGACACAATTAGCATTAATTATTGATCTGAATGTCTGTGTAGGTTGTCATGCCTGCGTGACATCATGTAAAGAATGGAATACGTCCGGTTCAGCGGGTTTTATGACCGATGAAAATCCATATGGTAAAGATCCAACCGGAACGTTCTTTAATCGCGTACAGACCTACGAGATTGGTGAGTTCCCTTCGACGGAAACCCTTCACTTCCCGAAGAGTTGTTTACATTGCGAAGATCCACCCTGTGTACCGGTTTGTCCGACCGGCGCCAGTTACAAACGTAAAGAAGATGGTATTGTGCTGGTCGACTACGACAAATGCATTGGCTGTCGTTATTGCTCATGGGCTTGTCCTTATGGTGCACGTGAAATCGATGAAAAACAAAAGGTCATGAAAAAATGTACCTTATGTGTTGATCGTATTTACGATGAAGAATTACCCGAATCAGAACGTAAGCCAGCTTGTGTACTGGCTTGCCCAACCAATGCGCGTTTATTTGGTGATGTGCATGATTCGGAATCCGAAGTTTCCAATACGATTCGTGAAGAAGGTGGTTACCAGTTAATGCCTGAATGGGGCACTAAACCGGCCAACCATTATTTACCACGTCGTAAAACACGTATGCATATTCATGAAGATGAATTGCAGCGTGCGGATAACCCATTGAAGAAAGAAGAACGTGGACCAAGTGCACCGGTTGATGCACCGACCCTCGATGATTCTACTTCTTGGTAAGTTTATCGACTCTTTACGGTATATGACATTTTTCATACCCACTGGGCACTTTTCTCCTAGAGGTGCGAAGCAAGAGTAAGTTGTTAATGTCATTCCCGCGAACGCCTACATGGACGTAGGCGGTAGGGCGAAGCAGGAGCCAGAGCCGAGGCGGGAATCCAGGTTTAAAATAGATTCCCCTCTCCAGGGGAATGACGAAATGAATATTCCCTTCAGCAGTGGGGAATGACGGAAAAACATTCCCCGCTATGGGGAGAACAATGCATTGAGGAAATAAGTATGCATCCAGCATTTAGTGTAATTTTTTTAACAACCTTAATTGGCGCTGGCCAGGGTCTCTTTTTAGCTTTAATCACGGGCCAGAGTTACTCGGCACTAAAATTATTGCCAAGCCAGGACAGTACCGACTTTTATGGCATGGGTGCCGTGATTGTGCTGCTGTTATTAATCGGTGGTTTAATTGCCTCCTTTTTCCACCTCGGTCATCCCGAGCGCGCATGGCGTTCTGTCGCGATGTGGCGTACTTCCTGGTTATCTAGAGAAGTAATTGCCTTGCCAACCTTAATGTTGCTGGTCTTTGTCTATGGGGTCATGCAATTTATGGGATGGGACACCGTATTGTTTACCAGTGCTGCCGGTGCCAACTTGCAACTCACTTTGATCGTTGGCATCTTCGGCGCGATCGCCACCTTTGCCTTGTTTCTATGTACCGGTATGATTTACGCCTGTTTGAAATTCTTACAGGAATGGCACAGCCCATTAACCGTGATTAATTACACCTTGCTGGGTACCGCATCAGGATTTATTTTGGCCACCGCCTTTGCCAATCACAACGCCCCCGAATTAATGCGTTTCTTTGGTATCTGGGCGATCATTATTACCTTAACCGCTTTTATTACCCGCGCCGCATCACTGGTTCGTAATTCACGCATCAAGGCAAAATCAACCGTACAAACCGCATTAGGTGTCCGCCACAATAAGATACAACAAAAGGCGATGGGCTTTATGGGCGGTTCGGTCAATACACGCGACTTTTTCAATCATGCTTCAGTCATGATGATGAAAAATATGAAATGGATATTTATTATTCTAACCTTCATCGTTCCACTGATCACACTTTGGTATGGCATTAGTCAGGCGGATAGCAGTTGGTTGTTAGCGGCGTTTATTATTCAGTATCTCGGCCTGATTGCTGAGCGTTGGTTCTTCTTCGCCCAAGCTAATCATCCACAAAATTTATATTACCAAACAATTTAATACCTTACTTAACCGACGAGTTAGCCGCAGCGAAGGCTAACTCGTCGCCGTTTTATTCCGATCCCTCCAATTCCTCAGCTTAGCTGTGCTATAGTTCTATATTATCTGTGCCGTACCCCCCGGAATGCATCTCTAGCGATGCATGAAGATCAACCGTCTCATCAGAGCAGATAATAGACGTCGAACAATATGGATACAGAACGCTGGCAACGCATCCAGACTTTATTCACTGCGATAGAGGCATTGGATCATCATGCACAAATCGAATTTCTCGAACAAACTTGCCCCGAAGCTGATATACGTGAAGAGGTTTTATCACTTTTAAAGGCCAACCAAAAGGCCGGGGAATTTTTTAAACCGATAGAAGTCACCGAGACACCTGCTTCGCATCTCGCAGCCGGCACCCTGGTTGGGCCTTATCGAATCGAATCATTAATTGGTGAAGGCGGCATGGGTGCCGTCTACAAAGCCGAAGATACCCGCTTGCATCGTTCGGTTGCACTTAAATTCTTATCGCATAAGCAACTGAACCGTGATTCCGGCCATGAACGATTTTTAGTGGAAGCCCGCGCCGCCTCGCGGCTTGATCATGCGAATATTTGTACCATCTACGACATTGGTGAAACTTCGTCGGCGCAGCCATATATCGCGATGGGTTACTATCCCGGCAAAATGCTCAATCGCCAATTTAGCCAAACAAGTCCGACCTTATTACAAACACTCGATATCATTACCCAGATATTAAACGGGGTACAGGCCGCGCACCTGCAAGATATTTATCATCGCGATCTAAAACCCGCGAATATCATTTTAACGCAAGACAACGTCGTAAAAATTCTGGATTTCGGCATTGCCAAAATACGCGGCATTGATATCACCACCACCGGCAGTCAGATCGGTACCGTCGCCTATATGTCACCCGAACAATTACAAGGACGCGAAGCCGATCAACAGTCTGACATCTGGTCATGCGGGGTGATATTTTATGAGCTCCTCACCGGAACGCGACCGTTTAAGGGTAAAGAAAATCATCAAGTAATGTACTCCATCGTACAAGGTACGCATGAGCCGTTAAACAAACACAATCCAAATTTACCCGAAGCCCTGCAAAATATTATCGACCGGATGTTATGCCATGACCTTAAATTACGGTATCCATCTGCACAGGCGGTATTAAACGATATCCTACTTTTGAAACAAGGCACATCTGACCTCGGCACCCTGACCCAAGGGAATAAAACCGATGTCGATGCTGAGACAAAAACCGACCACGCCAGTCACATCAAATCGAATACTCAATCGTATACCAACTCGACGATGACCATCTTTAATAGCGATGGTGATTTACGTCAGGCAACCGTGATGTCGGTCGACTTAAGCAACTATGCAGGCCTGTTGCAATCGGAGGGTCCGGAAAAAAGTAACCTGATCGTACGCCAGTTTTTCAATCAAATAAGCAAGGTCATTAAAGCCTACGGTGGTACGGTGAACCGTGAGATCGACAACACCCTCATTGCTATTTTCGGCGTACCCCTCGCACATGATAATGACGCACAGCGTGCTGTGTTAGCTGCGTTTGCCTGTCATTCTGCCGTCGATCTACTTGGACAAAGTTTTAATAAAGACCTGTCCGCTCATATCGGCATCGCCAATGGCGTTATCCTGATGAATAACTCAAATGAAAATTCAACCCATGATTACATTGTTACCGGCGACTCACTCACCTTAGCCACGCGCCTGGATGACCTGGCGAAAAACGGCGAAACGATTATTTCCGATTCACTCAGTCAAATCATTAACAACCAGTTTGAGTGCGAACAGACCGGCAGCGTCAATGTTCGTTATCAGCCGGAACCGATTTCCATTTGGCGAGTATTATCAAACGAGCAAACGGATGATAAAAATAAGTTAAGCCTGGTGGGTCGGGATTCTGAGCTACAACAATTTACCCATATCTTATCCCGCACCCAAAACGGCAACAGTGGCAACGTTGTTTATATCTGCGGCGAAGCCGGCATCGGTAAAACCAGACTGGCTACCGAATGTAAACAACTCGCCAGTCAGGCCGGTTATCAAACTCATCACGGGCTTATACTCGATTTTGGTGTGAGTGAAGGCCAGGATGCGATCGCGCAAGTGGTACGAAGTTTATTGGCATTAAAGAACGAGAACTCAGAACAAGACACGCTAAACAAAATTAAACAACACATTCGCGCAGGCACGCTTAGCGAAGAGCAGTTAATTTATTTAAATGAATTATTGGGTTTGACCCAAAGCAGCGAACAACAACGCTTGTTTGATCTGATGGATCATAATGCCCGCCTGCAAGGCATGCATAACCTGGTGGCTTCGGTCGTTTGCCAGCGCGCCCAACAACAAGCAACGTTAATCTTATTCGAAGACCTGCATTGGTCGGATAGCAATACCCTGGATTGCATCACCAATATTGCCGCAAATATCCATCAAACCCAGGTCATATTATTGTTAACCACGCGTCCTGAAAATGAACCGCTAACCCCCGCCTGGCGCAGCAGCATGAATAATATCCCATTGGTTTCGTTTTATCTTTCCGCCTTACAGGAACACGATGCCATCGAGATGGCCCGACAAATGCTCGGTAGCGAGACGCATGATTTTATGGCCCTGGTCCAGCGTGCCGAGGGCAACCCATTATTTTTGGAACAACTGATTCGCAGCGATACCAACATCAACGACTCATCGCAACTTCCGGCTTCGCTGCAAAGCCTGGTTCAGTCACAATTAGACAAGCTGTCCTTACCCAATAAACATGCGGCACGGGCAGCCTCCATTATCGGGCAACGATTTAATGCCGAACTACTCGGTTTTTTATTGGATGATCCGGACTACGACTGTCTGCAACTGGTGCAACACCAATTAGCTCACCTGCGCGGCAACGACTACCTGTTTAACCATGCCCTCATTCATGAAGGCATCTATGCGTCCTTACTGGAATCCCATAAACAGGAACTGCATACTCGTGCGGCAGAATGGTTTAGCGAACGAGACAAACCGCTCGCCGCCGAACATCTGGACCGCGCCGGATCACCGATCGCCATCGAGGCGTATATCACCGCCGCCGAAGAACAGAAACAACTCTACCATTTTGACAAAGCCATTCGCTTACTCGAACGCGCTGCACAAATAGCAAATAACCCGGTACAACGATACGAGCTGAATGTATTACTCGGTGAAGTGTTAACGGATAAAGGCCAGATCAATGATGCCTCACAAGCTTATTCATTAGCACTCGACTCGGCCAATGATGATCAGCAACGTTGTCGAGCCTGGATTGGTTTGGCGCAGGGTTATGATATTAACGATGAACATGATCAGGCCTTTTCGGCACTTGATAAAGCCGAACAGGCGGCGTTAAATTTAAATCTAATCACCGAATTGGCCCAGATCCATTACCAACGCGGAAATCTGTACTTCCCGCGTGGCGATATCCAGGCCTGTAAAGATGAACACCAACAGGCGATTAAATTCGCCCAACAAGCCGACTCCCCACAACATGAAGCCCAGGCCTTAAGCGGACTGGGGGATGCCGAATACGCAGCCGGACATATGCTCAGTGCCCATGATTATTTTAAACGCTGTATTGATCTGTGTAACCAATATGACTATGCACGCATTGAATCCGCCAATCGTTTCATGCTCGGCACCGTGCGCATTTACTTAAATGAATTAACTGCTGCATTAGACGATTCATTAACCTCGGCGAATACGGCAAGCCAGGTGGGCCACGTGCGTGCCGAGATCGTTTCCAGACTAACGGCAGGCTGGATCTACCTTGATCAAAATAAACTCGATGATGCCATGCATCAGGTACAGCTCGGACTCAACCTGACCGAACAACTGGGTGCAAAACGATTTGAACCGTTCCTAAACGAAAGTAAGGCACGCATCTTGATTGCACAAGGGAAAAAACCACAAGCATTACAGGTGGCCGAAGACGCGATGGCGATCACTCGTGAAACCGGTATGCAATTTATTGGCCCCTGGATCCTCAGCACCATCGCGCTTGCGACAAGCAATGCTAAAAACCAATCTGATGCATTAAAAGAGGGTTTGGACTTATTAGAGGCAGGTTGTGTGGGTCATAACTATTATCAGTTTTATCGCGCGGCGATCGAGGTATCGCTACTAAATGAAGATTGGGATGCAGCCGAACGGTATTGTCAATTACTGGAAGACTACACCCGGGCCGAGCCCAATCCCTGGGCAACCTTCCATTTAGCGTGGGGACGTACCTTAGCCGCCGCGGGCAAATCTCCACATCAGACTCATTTAACCGACCCATTACAGGCGCTTAAAAAACAGGCCCAACAAATTGGTTTCCTGGCGCGAGTGCCGCTCATTAATAAAAGCCTTGCGCAACTAAGCGCGTTACCCTCGACGGAAACCTGATCAAAATTAATGAACCGCTTCCGCTTGCTGGCAGCTCGAGTCCTGATTTTGTTTTGACTGCTCGTGTTGAACCATTTTATTCACCACCTCTTCGGCAATCTCCCAACACTCTTCATGCAAACCGGCACCATGCGTCCAACCCCCGGTGAAATACAAATTATGATGATCACCGCCTTGTAATTTCTTGATCTGTTCCTGGGCATCCAGGCAGTCGAAATTTAATACATTGTGTTTAAACCAGCCGATGACCGGTTGTTCCGCTTCCAGGTCGCCCCCTAACGCTCGCCAACCGGGCAACACCTGCTCATGTTGCGAGAAGTGTTTAAAATAACCGGCGGGTTTACGAACTTTACCCTTCGGTGTTTTTAACACGTACTTATCGGGTATCGAAACGATTGGATTTAAGGTCACAAAATATTGCGGCATACCCGCCTTATTATATTTTGTCGTCTTCATCACCGGTACCCCCTGCTTATCTTCTTCATACCAGACCGCGGCATCATTGCGATGACGATTCATCACATAGGTCATTGAATAAGGATGAATCGACTGACCTTCATTGATCAATACATTGTAACTGCGCCAGGCATTGCGATCCGGTGGTAAGACCCCGGCAAAGGTATGCGCAACGGCAATACTATTGGTATAACGGACTTTATCTAATACATTAACCAGATCCTGATTCAAACCTTGTTTGATCGCACGCATCGCATCATCGGCATGACAGGTAACCACCACCTTGTCATAGGCCTGGGGTTTGGGTAACCCCTCCATGTCTGCTTTAGGGGGTACGGTAACAAGCACCTTATTCTTTTCGACAAACACATTGGCCTGCGAATTTCGAATAATCTCCAACTGGTTTGGAAATTTCCTGGTGAGATAACTTGCTAATTCATCAATCCATTCCTGGGCGCCCTTGATAAAGTAATTACGATCCGGGCTCGGTGGATTTGGATCGTCGTCTTTAAATCCTTCCTGGATAATGTAATAACGCATCACCGCACGTAACGGCATGCCGGCCGGACCCGTGGCATCATCCAGGAAATACATTGCATTAATACGCGGATAGAGCAAACAGTCCCGCATCTCTTCCAGCAAGGGTGAATCGCCATGATTGTCAGCAATATATTCGGCGACGTAACGCCCAACGGTATAACGTTTATATTTCTCGGCGGTGTCCGGATTGGTGATGGCCTTTGCCGCGTCCAACATAAACGTAAGATAGGTTGAAGCCAATGCCTCGCCAATCGCCGTGTTCGGATCACTGGTGCCGTGAAATAATTCTTTATCGGATGTCAGCACCTTCGAACCATCCAGGGTAAAAAAGCTGGCGGTGTCCTCCAGGGGACGGTAGTTGGTGAAACC
>CAMYMO010000299.1 GCA_947259425.1 uncultured Ectothiorhodospiraceae bacterium
CCTGGGCAATACGGATGGGCTTACCTTTAGAGAGATTGGCAATCTAACGTTGATTACCAAGGGTACCTTGACCGGGGTGATCGATCGTATGGAAGACAAGGGCCTGGTCAAGCGTGTTAGTCAACCCGATGATCGGCGTTGTACGCGAGTTGTATTGACCACGATGGGCACGAAAATGTTTGAGCAGCTATTTCCGAAACAGCTTGCCTATATAAAGGAACGTTTTGATCGTATGGACACAGACGATCAGAGAGAGGCGCTAAAACACCTGCGCAAAATCGAGGAAATATTCAGTTAGTATTTTTTTAACCTAATAGTACGTATTAGTACTAAATATTTAATAAGGAGTAAATCATGAACACAAAACAATTTGATATCGCAACACTCATACTTCGCGGCAGTCTCGGCATCATGTTTATTGCGCACGGACTCTTGAAAGTGATGGTGTTTACCTTACCCGGCACAGTCCAATTTTTTGAGTCGGTCGGGTTTCCTGGCTGGATGGCCTACGTGGTTGTCTTCAGTGAAATCGGTGGCGGGGCATTATTAATTGCGGGTGTCTATACCCGTAGCGTCGCACTGGCCTTGATACCTATATTATTGGGTGCAGTGTTTACCCATTTTGCCAACGGCTGGGTCTTCTCTAATGCGAATGGCGGTTGGGAATATCCGTTGTTTTTAGTCGTTGTCTCTATGGTGGTTGCTTTATTAGGACCAGGGAAAATAGCCGTGCAACTTCCCTTTTTAAACCGCTCGGTTGCAACAGCCTAGTATTGGAGATGAGTTTATTTTGACGGGTGCTTAGCTAAGCACCCGTTAATTTTTAGAGTTAGTCCCAAACCAGGTTAGGGAATTTTTGTTGGCCAAGCAGACTTAATTCTTTAGCCCGTTCAAGATTAGGTTTATTTGGATTTTGCTTTAAGGTTAAGATTAAAATTTTTAAATAATTCGCATTACTTTCGGTCGTTCGCCAGGCTTGATCCAAATAGGGGATGGCCTGATTGTTGTCCTGTAACCAGACCAGCGCACTGCCTTTGCCAAATAAATATTCAGGGTTTTTAGGATCAAGTGTTAACAGCTTGCTGTAAGTTTCAGCAGAGCGTTTATAGTTATTATCCCACGCATAGGTCTTGGCCAGTAAATGCAGGGCGTCGGTGTCGTTTTTATGTTTCGCCAGATGTTGGTTAATGGCTTCGGCCGCTTCGCTGTATTCCATCGCGGTAAGGTGATCTCTAGCCTTGGTCAGTTCCGCGCTGGTTTCAGCATAAATAAATGATGCATAAAGCAAAAATATTAAGGTCGTGATAAATCGCATGGCTGCCTCCTTATTTATTCCCCGGTTCATCCTCTGCCCAGTATACGTTAGAATGGCTGGATGGATGTATCAAAAATTCTCGATCCGTTAAATGACGCACAACGTCAGGCCGTTTGTGCCGAAGCGGGCAATGTATTGGTGTTGGCGGGTGCGGGTAGTGGTAAAACCCGCGTTCTGGTGCATCGCATCGCCTGGTTACTCGCCGCTGAAAATGTCTCTCCCTATGGCATCCTGGCCGTGACCTTTACCAATAAAGCGGCGGGTGAGATGCGAGGTCGAATCGAACAATTACTGGGCATACCGGCCAGCGGCATGTGGGTCGGGACCTTCCATGGTCTGGCGCATCGTTTATTGCGTGCTCACTGGAAAGAGGCTGATTTACTTCAACATTTCCAGGTGATGGACAGTGAAGATCAATTTCGTGCGATTCGGCGATTAATCAAGGAGATGGGATTAGACGAAGGGCAGTGGCCGGCGAAAGAATCGCAATGGTATATCAATGCGCGCAAGGATGAGGGGCTGCGTCCTGAAAACCTGGAGCACCATAATGATCCGCATAAGCGTGGCATGATAGAAATCTATGCAGAATATGAACGCTATTGCCAGCGTGTCGGTGCGGTGGATTTTGCCGAATTGTTATTACGCAGCCATCAGTTATGGTTACGAAATCCGCAATTATTAAAGCACTATCAGGATCGGTTTAAATTTATTTTAGTGGATGAGTTTCAGGACACGAATACTATTCAATATGCCTGGCTTAAATTGCTGGCGGGCGACAACACCGCGATGTTTGCCGTCGGCGATGACGATCAATCAATCTATGGCTGGCGGGGTGCCCGGGTTGAAAACATTCATCAGTTTTCAAAAGATTACACCAACACCGCCACATTCCGTTTAGAACAAAATTATCGTTCCACCGGTAATATTTTAAATGCC
>CAMYMO010000300.1 GCA_947259425.1 uncultured Ectothiorhodospiraceae bacterium
CACGGCCTGTGGATCAAGGTGTAACTTAACCAGGATCTCGGCGACGGCCATCGCATGGGTGATATAGGGCTCGCCAGAGACACGAGTCTGTTCACCATGCGCTTCGTCAGCCACGATAAAGGCCTTACTGATTAAATCGTATTCCTCAGAACCTATCGCATAGCCGAGCGACTTCACCCAATTTGTGACTTGTTCAGGTGTGGTTTGGTTAAATCGGTTAAAACGGGTATGTGTATAAACCATAATTTTTACTGTTGGATTTAATCACTCTTGCTTTAAGCATAGCTTGCTATATTAACTTATATATAATATGGTTTTTAGTAATTTCAAGTTGTGATGCTATATTAAATTATATGATTAGGTTTTGCCCATAACCCATTGATGTTGTATAGTTTGTTTTAGTAATACAGCAGGTGGTTTTCCCGGTTACCACCGGATAATCAACCGTCGAATAAGATGCGACGTGGAGACTTTAGATGAAAATGACACTCTGGCTAGCTAGCCTTTTTAGCCTCGCGATTTCAGCGCCTGTATTGGCCGAAGTACTTGAGATTCCACAACCTGAGTCCATTGACGTCGAAAGTGCTCAGCCAGAAGCCTTTGAGAGCGAAGTCCCTAGCCCCGAGGCGACTGATGTTGAGAGTCTGCCAACCGAGGTGGTTTCCGTGACCTTGCCTGGAAAAGGCATGACCAAAGACTCCGTTGAAGAACGCTTTGGTAGCCCCCAGGATAAAGTTGAAGCCGTTGGCGAACCTCCTATCTCACGTTGGCTCTATGGCAGCTTTACCGTTTACTTCGAATACGACCATGTCATCCATGCGGTCAATCACCGGTAAATAATCCATTTATAGTCAACATTTATCCTGAATCAGTTTATTCAAATACCGGAAAGGGATTGGCCAGTTCCCAACGCTGTTTAGTCTCACTCCACTCCCACAGGTTAGTGAGGGTCATTTCACGCACCACGTTATAATTTTTATTATAATATTTCACCTCAACCATCTGGGTCGCACTTTGCTCGCTGGGATCAACTCGAATAAACAATACGTTATACCCCGAGACTTGAAACTGTTTTAAGCGCCGACGATTCACATCTGATAACTCAGATTTATTTGCGTTCTTGTGAAAGCCAAGCACGATATCGAAGTCTTGCCAGCGCATGGCTTTTTCATATAAACGATAGCTTTTTTCGAAGTCCTTCATTTGTTCTGACGGAAAGGCACAACTGCTTAATACAATAGTAAGAATCGACAGTGCTAGGAGCTTTATCGTTATTAGTTGATTGTTGATCATGATTTTCTCTACAAAGTTAGCGTTTAACAACCATGGGCGGGATAACATCACCGAGTTAATTTTTAAATAACTTTATCACACTAGGGTGCAAGATACCGCGTGAATTCAGCGGCGAAAGGTAGGTCGAGAATAAATGTTGAGCAATTTGAGGCCGAAACGATTTAGCCGTCATTCCAGGTTGATTAAATCGAGCTACTCAAACGTTTTTACGCGCAGCAAAAGCTGGAAGTACAATAAATTTTTATGTTTTGGTGACACCGAAGGGATGTAGGTTAGATTCATCGTCACAGGGCCATTACCCACGGCAACAAACGGCAGCACGCCAGGGAATGGATCATTATCTTTGTAGTCTTTTCTGGTCATTAAAAAGGCAATCGCACCGGCATCAAAAAACCAACCATCTTCATTGTTATCAAGACGGAAACGTCGTTTAATGCCACCGCCTATGTATTTTGACGTGTTGTAATTACTGTCTTTGAACCAACTGGCGTTAGCAAATTTTATCCAGTTACCTTTGGGGGCAAAATCATATTCCAGGCCTAATCCCCAGTTTTCTTCGTTATAATCACCCTCATCCAGGTGAATCGCCTTACCGTTCACCACGACATGCAACTCATCAGCTGACACGCTGGTATGAACGCCTAACATCAGTGCCATTATGATTATAAACCGCATTTTAGGACCTCTCCGAAACATCTAAAATGCATAACGGCTGGTTTTTCAATGACTTAAATAACGGTGCGCCTTAGAAATGACACATAAGCGAACAACAACTTAACTAGCTTGGCATGATTGAGGACAAAAGCTTGACGCAGTTCACAGTCAAATTGTGGTGAAAATCACGTTATAGAGCTTATATTAGTTGTGGGCTTGATGGGGTTTCGGTGATTTTTTAACCTGAAGGCACAATTGGGAAGCGTGATCCCGATCATAAAAGGCAAAAGTCATGTCCTCCC
>CAMYMO010000301.1 GCA_947259425.1 uncultured Ectothiorhodospiraceae bacterium
CCTGGTGTGTCACATCTGCATCGGGTTTTTCACGCATTAATGACTCCCTGGCCTGGTTCAATTCAAACAACAGTTCTCGCCGTTCTGCCTGCCGGATCATACTTTGTATCCAGGTTACCGCTACTAACCGAGTCCCGGATATCACAGGAGTGACCTGATGCAGGCTGGTTGAGGGGTATAAGATGGCTGATCCAGAGTTTAATTTGATATTTTGTGAGCCAAATTGAGTTTTGATTTGGAGTTCTCCTCCTTCATAGTCATCTGGCGAGCTTAAGAATACGGTACAGGAAATATCAGAACGATATCGTTGCCCTGCTGGTCCCATTACCGGGTCGTCAATGTGTTCACCGTAGGTTTGTCCTTGTTCATATTTAGCGTAAAACGGAGAAGCAACGCGGTGCGGTAAGGCCGCATTTTGAAATAATGGATGTTGCACCAGGGTCGACATGACTAAAGTATTAAGTCTATCGAGCTGCATGGAATCCTGAGGTAACTCAGCATTGTTTTTGATGCGCTGAGCGTACATCCCAGCCGATAATTTCCCGTCCACGAATTGAGATTGAGCAAGTATCTCCAAAATCTCGGTAAGTTTCTTTTTTGACAATAGAGCAGGTATTTCAATTAACATAATGAGTTCATCTACATGTTTAGGCAAGGTACAATAATGTCTCTGATTAACAAGGTAAGTCAATGAAGTTAAATATTATTATAGGTGAAAACAACCTATCAATCGAAGTGCCGATTGATATGTTAGATGATGCGGAAGAAATCTTTGCCAAGATGGATAAAGAAATGGATAAAGGCGGGCAGATGTATCGCGATTGGGTCGATGATTTAAGTCAATTGCAACGTTGCCAAATTATTGCAAACCGATTATTAACTGCGATTGAAATTGAAAATGAGGCGACCTCGATGCTAATGGCTGGCTATATCATGTCTCGAATGCCAGGCGCTGCAACCGTTGAGATATCAACGGATGGGGATATTACGCAAACCCAGCTAACATAACTTTAAATAGCAGTAATAATATTTTTACGCATTTTAGTATGTTTGATAAGACCATACAAAGTGTCAGCAGGTTCTACGCATTCATATTGATGGCTAAGATAAAAACCAATATGACTATCACGAGCATTTAAGATTATCGAGCTAACCTTCCAGTCACAAGCTTGTGTCTCTAATGTAATAAGCAGTTTTTTACCAATGCCTTGTCGTTGATGTTCTTTTTTTACTGCCATATAACGAATTTGTGCGCAGCTGCGGTTGATCAGATGAATTCGACCTACACCGACAAGAAAATTGTCTTTTGTTTTTGCCGTTATGTGAAAAGCATTCACTTCGTGCTCATCGCGCTCACTACCAACCGGTTGTTGCCAACCCTTACGTAATAGTTCCCAGCGTAATTGATAATACTGATCCCAATCAGACTCAGTTTGTGGGCATGCCAGGTAAACGTTAGAGTCGGAGTTCATAATCGGACCATAAAAAAGCAAAGGCTGGCCAGCGACAACTTAAGCAAACACAATCCAGGTGGTTGCGATATATTTAACGCCTTGATCAAGTGTAACCCCTCTATGTTCATGAGTCCAAAATGGAGGGAATAATATCAGTTTGCCTTGTTCGGGTTTTATTTTTACATCCTGAAATAAGAACTCTGTTTCACCACCGGGGCCAGCCACATCGTTTAAATACCATAAGGCAACTAATTGGCGCTGACTAAACTCATGGGATCCTCCATCAATGTGCCAGTGGTAGTGTTCGCCCGGTTCGGTGCGCTGGATTGCATATCCCATATCTTTAAATGGGCCTTTAAAATAAGGGTAAGTCTCGCGAAATTCCTTAATGGCCACACCGAGAGAGGAAAACAAACCTCGATCAACATCTTTCCAGTGTTCTTTACCACTAACGACCAGGTCAGTTGATTTTTTTATGCTTTGATCTTCCTGTGCCAGTTGCCCGATGCGACCCTGGTACTGGTCTTCTTTGTTCTGCTCAAAGCGTTGAATCATTTCTTCGCATGCGTTTGCTGGGATAGAATTATATTTTTCAAATATAAAACTATTGACCTTAACTTCCTTAATAGTAGAAAGAGGGGGGACGGTTTTTTTCATTCGATACAACTTTATAAGTTAGAGTTTATTGTCTTCGATAAATTCAATTTGCTGAACTGCGGGAATATTCTGATTTGCGTTCCACCGTTCTAAAATGGATGCGCAGAGTGATTGCCAATGCTGTGCGCCTTTTTTAACATAAGCATGAAGCTCGGACAGGTCTTTGTTGGTAACCCAGGATTCGTAGGTTGGCATTAGGCTCGGTGAAAGCGCTTTTCGCATATGGGTTAAATTTGAAAAATAAAAATGTAATGATGCAGGATTGTTTTGTTCCAGTAGCGTCGGTAACGTAGACAGACAATCGGCAAGATGATCTCTGGCCGCACGTAACATCATTTCGAGTTTTGAGTGGGGCATGGCAAATAGCATTTTTTCCCAACCATTGCCAAGTAGCTCATAAACTTTGGCCTCTCCAATTTCGTGTAATACAGCTGTTTTCAGTTCCGCATCCGTCATTTGGGTAAGAGCACCATCAAGATCATGTTCGAAGTCATAGTATTTTAATGCTCGCGCCATCGCGTTTTTTGGTTTATCCCATAACCATTGTTCATATTTTTCCCAGATCAGTCGGCGCATCGCTTCACGTCGTATATATATAGTGGTGCCCTGACTCATGGCAGGGGGGGCGGTCAGATCCCGGGCATATTCATCGGCCACCACAATAATTTCAAAATCATTGTAACGCTCGTTTCTTTCCAATACGCCAAGGAAGAAATGGGCATTGGTATTACGTCCATATCCTGCGCTGTAGACTAAGTGCTGAGGTTTTAATGTTTCATTTATCGATTCCGAGTCAAACGGGTCATAGTCATTCCCGGCGATTGAGATAGTGGCGAAATCATTATCGACAATGTCATCCCACAAAACTTCACGCTCTCGTAACCATTTACCAACTTCGTCATTTGGCAGATTATCCCCAAAATCGTAGCCACTTTCCCAGCGATAAAATTCACGCATTTTCAGCAGGTAAATACAAAGCGTATAGTTACCTGCGGCATTTGAATCCGCTATATGGCAGTTGTTTTGCACCGTTTGTTTTATGCTGGAGAGATCAAGATTCATCGACATCAGTATTACTCAATTTAGATCCCAATTTATAACTTGGAGTCGTATTAATAACAAAGTAAAATGGTAATAGTTTAATCCTAGCATGCTCGTAGTAGCCCTGCCACTTGGTAAGAAATAGATTTGCATGGCATAACCCCCTGTTTTATATGAGATTATTGAGGTGATTTTGTGAGAGTTAAAAGTAAATGGCATAACAAAGATAAGACCCACTCAGTTGAGGAGCTTGGTGGTGCATTTGCCTTTATCGCCGTTCGAATAGCACAAAATGGCACCTTGAACCTGGAAAACAACGATTTCCAAACGGATACTGCCGCACAACGAATTGAGATTATGACCGAATTTCTCTGTTTTACTGTGCATATCATCGATCGGATGACCATCGAAAAGTTTGATGACAATGAACGGCAGCGATTTATGACCGAACTATCGATAAAATGCGCGAAACACATCGAAGATAATAAACGTGATCTGGTTGGTCCGGGTGATTATCGACAAGATTTTGTGGATCGTCTGAACCAACGCATGAGTGATTACTCTGAATTTCAATACAATGAGGAAGAGGGGGGGCCGAGTTTCCCTATGCGTCGCTTTTTCGGAGATCTCGTTACTGAACAAATGGGCGAAAAAAATAAAAAGTGGGTGGCTCAACAAGTCATGGATGTCGAGGTTCCGGAATTATTGGAATCGCTCAATAAAGCACTACCCAATTTATTTAAATAATCTGACGGTCTTTCCCAAAATACTCACGATTCATTATAAAAGGGAAACATTAAATATCATTTCTGACTGTATTTATTCCAATGACTCGACCTAATTATTACGTCTTTAATGAAGATAAGTAATTATCTTACATATTCCATACAGAACCTCAATTCATTCCTAATTTGTAAATTAAACGACTGAAAACTAATGCCATACTGTAAAGACGTGGAATATTAATTCTGCGACAAACAAAAATAATAATGTAATGTTTGATGGTGCAGGAGAGCATGCATGGCTGGATTTGAACGAGGATCACCGCAATGGGGGTTCACGAGCTATATCATATTAATATTATTTGGTGCCTTGGTTTATAAAGCAGGACCGCTTGATAGTGATCGACCATTACAAGATACCGAAGGCAGGCAAAATTTTACTATCAACCATGTTGCACCTGCCAGG
Source organism: uncultured Ectothiorhodospiraceae bacterium (assembly GCA_947259425.1). Classification (GTDB taxonomy): domain Bacteria; phylum Pseudomonadota; class Gammaproteobacteria; order UBA6429; family Thiohalophilaceae; genus SZUA-24. Next base: position 4,341 of record CAMYMO010000301.1, read on the forward strand.
CTATGGCAAGATCCTTTTGAGTCGATAGTCAAGTATCAGAAAAATTTAAATATAGGTTCATCTGAATTATTGCATACCGATGATTTGGAATTAGATCACCCATTCCAAAAAGAGAATATTCCAGATCATCGAATAAATTCAAACTTAAAGGTAATTGGGGTAATGGTCAATGGAGGGCCCTATGCTGAAATAGTAGAACGACGAAAACGACGACGTTATGCTGTAATTTCTGGATTGGCGCAACTGGGATTTATCCCGGAAAAGGTAAACGTCGTAAAATATTTTAACTGGTCAGTAGGTCAGCCTGAGAATATTGATATGTATAATTTTGTACCTTATGAGTGGTTTCATGATAAAAAACAATCTCAATTTATCCTTGTTTTGTGGTTGCAAGATGAATCATTTCTAGAAGAACCGAATATTGCCTTTAAAAGCCTGACAAAAACATTTTCAGATAGATACTCCGGTATTGAAGACAAGGATTATAAATTTATAGGCCCAGCTACTTCAACGCTTCTAAAAAAAATATTGAGAGTCAATGCTGACAAGATCCCGTATACATTTCTCTCACCAACCGCTACCGTTCCTGAGAATGTACTGGATAACACTATACCGGATAATATTTTTCGAACCATTGCAACAGATGATCAAATGGCTAAAGAGCTGGTAAAAGAATTTAAGCTAAGAAGGCTAAAAACCGAACATTCGCTTGTAGTTGACAACAACAAGACCGGGCTGGCAGATAAACAAAAAGAAAAACTGGTCAGTCATATTGCTTTTATTTCAGAACATGACACTGTGTTTGGCCGAACAATGCCACATTTGATAGCCAGGGAACTAGGCTGTGGGGAAGGCGACATAAAGAAATGCAAACAAATACATTCCTACAGCTACTTGCGTGGCATAGATGGAATTATCCATAAAAAATCACAAAACACTCCAAAAGAAAACCCTAAAGAAAGGTCAGCTTTAATAAAAAAGCAAAACAGACCTACAGGAGCATCGCAATACGATTATCTTCGTCGGTTAGCCAAACAAATGAAACTGGATGAAAAGGAACATCGAGAGGAGGGTAAAGGTGGGATACGGTTTATTGGGGTATTTGGTAATGATGTATACGATAAATTACTGGTATTACAGGCGGTGCGACCCTATTTTCCTAAAGCGGTATTCTTTACGACTGATCTTGATGCCAGACTGTTGCAGCCAAGCGAATATAAATGGACCCGTAATTTAGTGGTGGCATCAAGTTTCGGTTTTAGGCTTAGAACGGAATTGCAGGGAAATACCCCTCCTTTTCGGGACAGTTATCAAACCTCTGTATTTCACGCAATTCAAAATATATTCAAAAGTAACAATGAGCTTCATGCGCTCTATAAGCCGGATAATAAATTCCGCCCCTTGATTTTTGAGGTAGGCCGGCAACGTGCGGTAAGAGTCAATAATAAACTAGAAAATAATAATTACCATAACAATCTCAACCCGGTCGAATATGTCCGCCCTAAAAAAGAAATATTATTTTCTGTGTTTTTTATTTTTGCGGCTGGAATATTCGCTTATTACCATACTGCGTTAAAGCGGCATCGAACTTTGGTTACATCATGGATGTCTGTCAACTGGCTTGTGTTGGGTGCGTTAACAATGTTGGCTTACAATTTGAGTTCCGATCAGGAGCCTTTCAGTTTTACAGATGGGGTAAGTGTGTGGCCTACAATATTTATTCGGGCTGTTGCGGCCATGTTGGCAATGTGTTTAATTATTATTGCATTGTATAAGCTTAAAAATAACTACAGGTCTTTAACGAAAAATTATTTCGGAGGCAATCCGTTGCCCCCCAAAAAACGAGGGAGCATTGCGCATGCAATCATTTCCTTGTTCATGGTTGCAGTATTATTTTCTATTTGCATGAAGAATGTTGAGAGTTTCTATTTAATCGAAAGTGTTATGGGTTGGGTGGTCGTTATTGGTTTGTATTACTGGTTTGTTATATCTAAAGTCAAGGTTAAAAATATTAGTGTTTGGGCTGGAAAACCAATTGAAAATGGTGGGTCAATTAAAGCAGAAAATCTTTGGAGTGATTACGGCGATTACGGGCAGACTAATGATCGGGTGTTTAGAAGTATAGCGATAACAATTATATATTTAAGCTTTGCATGCATCCTGTTTATGATACTTGGCGGATCAAGCTCTCCTCTACGTGGGACGAGTATGTTTTTTATTGACAAGATAATATTAGTCCCTGCAGTTATCAGTATGATGCTTCTGTTGTTTTTAATAGTTGATGAAACGCGATTGTGTACGACGTGGATCTTTAAATTCGTTGACGAGGTTGTTGTCTGGCCAAAAACAGTCAAAAATCGAATAAAAGAATATGATCGATCCTATCATGAATATATATCGGAATGGTTAACTGTTCAATTGATCGCAGAGCGGACTCAGTCTGTTGGGATATTGGTTTATTATCCGTTTTTTATTATTGTCTTAATGTTGGTATCTCGTAGTACGTATTTTGATAACTGGTCTTTCCCAATTGCTCTGGTCATTATTATCGGGTTTAATGTGCTAATCGCGATATATTGTGCAACCCGATTAAGGTATGCAGCAGAAAAAGCCAGATCGAATGCCCTGGATAATTTATCAACCCACATAATCGAATTAAAAAGTGAAACCATGACTTCGGAAGTTTTTTCGGCGATAAGTACTACCGAAAAAAATATTAAGTTGAATAGTGCCAAACAATTAGAGGGAGATGAAACTGATTCCAATAAAGAAAATGATATCGAAAATATAGGGAAATCCAGATTTAAAATAACAGCGACATCGAAACAAAAAATAACTCTAATTGAAGAATTAATTAAAGATATAACCCATATCAATATCGGTGCATTTCAACCACTGAAAGATCAGCCTTTTGTTCGGGCGACCATTATAGTTTTTGGTGCTGCCGGACTGACCATAGCTGAATATTTACGGTTATCAAGTTGATTTAATTTATATTCACATCAAATATAACTCACCTAAAACTTTGGCTTTAATGATTCTATTCATTGACTAACGCCTTCCAGCACCACGACCACCTCCACGTGCACCACCGTAACTGCGATTACGTTGCGCACCTTGCTGACGAGATTGATGGCTGCGATTTAATTGCTGCTGTTGACTATAACGCTGGCTGGATTGATATTGTGATCGTTGTTGTGTAGACGATCGTGATGGTTGTTGCGCAGGCCGTTGAGAAGGTTGCGTCGAAGGTCGTTGCGATGTTTGTTTGCCTTTATTGGTTGACTGCCACCCATCTTTTGAACGAGATTGCCAGCCTTGATTTGTCTTACGATGAACATTACCTTTGTTGTCCGTATAAACATTATTAGGTCGGTTTGAACTGGGCCTGGCCTTAGCATGATGACGGGCTTTGTTTGTTGGCGTTGCACGTTTTTTATTATGCTGGCTACGATACAAATTTTGTTTATGTGAATGTCGTTGACCGGCTCGATAACCAGCCCGGTAACCTGCATGCGCACCTCTGCGATAGCCATGTCGATAACCTCGGTGATAACCGCGGTAACGTCCAGGCCCCCACCAGCCACCGTGGTACCAACCACCGCCGCCAATAACAAAGGTGAAGGGTCCAGAGCTATAACTTAAACCAAAGCGCCATCCCGTATACGGATTCCAGCGCACATGGAAGCCCCAGGTAGCGGGGCGCGGATAATAATAGTACCCATACCATCCAGGCCAATAATAACCTGTACCATAAACGATAGTAGTGCCGTATATATAAGTATGTGTATAACCCGGTGTATAACCAACATAGATCACTTCAGGTTCAACTTTGTAAATTTTTACAAAGGTCACGTTGTACACAGGAGAGTCAGCTGGGATGGTATAGATAATATCGGGTACCGATGTGGCAATGGTCCAGGGTCCATTTGGACTGGGTGCCCTAAACCATACCGCTTCATCAACGGCATAATATTGGTTACTGGAAACCCTGATAACAGGAGTAGCCGTATTGATCGCATATTTCATACTGGTATCGGAGACTTGCTCAAACTTCGGCTCACCATCGTATTCCACTTTTAACGCTGCCTTACTTCGATCAATGGCAGCGGTTTGAGGGATTTGCGCATCTAAAACGGCTTCCTTGGCGACATCAGTTCCCGGCACGGCATATAACACGGTGCCCAGGTTAGAATTTTTAGGGATCTTGGCAAAATCTTTTGGTAGCTTTTCACCCGGAACATAGGTCCATGGACCTTCGACTTTTTTACCGACGTACCAACGACCGGACAGCAGGATATAGTATTGCTGTTGTTTGATATCCATCAATACATCACTGTCAGTATTGCTCATGTAGAGCAGATCAGTGCCTTCAATCGGTTTGAATTCTGGTTTTCCGTTAGCCGAAATCAGTTCGGCGGGTTCAGTTCGAACGATTACTTTTGGAGCAGGACCTGGACCGGATTTATCTTTCTCAGTCTCTTCAGTATCTTTTGGTTCTTCTTTGGGCGCGAGCGCAGCGATCTCTTGTGGTACCTTGGTGGTGATCGACCAATCACTATTTATATCCTTGGTGGTATACCATGTTTTAGGATCGGCATTCAGATAATAAAGTTTCGTGGCCGGATCGAACAACAGAGTATAGGGCGTGTTGATGACGCGTTTTAGTTTCGTATTTTTTTCATCTCGTAATTGCGGTTCGCCGTCAATATTCACCAGGATCGCGGGTTCGGCGATAAAAATAATTTCAGGTGGGGCGGTATTAATTTTTTCCGAAGCCTTTGCTTGTTCTTCTACTAATTCCAGCGACGCTAGCAATTCATCCATAGAGATGGCCATATTCCATTTAGGAATCTCATCTTCTAATAACTTACTAAGTTTCTTTTGTTTTTGTTCATTTGATTCGGGGAAGCGTACATTTAGAACCTTAACGTTGGTAATGGTGGCGGTACGTTCTGAACGATCCGTTTCCAGCTGAGCATCAAACCAAACAGCACCAAAAACAGGGGCCTTTGAGCCCGCAAGTTCAAGCGCAACCGCCGCTCTGGCCTTTAATTGGTTACCTTTTAATGATTCAGGCTGGGGTTGATAAATAACAACAGTGCCTTCGGTTGTTTTAATTTCCTGAGGCCAGTTAGAGCTCTCAGCTTGTGCGCTAGAAGCAATCGATAGGCTGACACAAAGGCTGAGAATAATGAATGCGGTTAATTTTGTTAGCGGATAGAACATTATGAGTCCTTCGTTTTATTATTTAATATTCAAAATATCAACCATCATAGACTTAAGCTGCGCAAATCGTCTAGATAACTTTTGCCATTTTAATTAATTTATATCAACATTTCCTTCATAATAGAGTAGTAACAATACTGCAAACCTTATAGTAATCTCATACACTAATTATGATACAACCTTAATAATAACATTACATATTTTACGTCTATAAAGGAGGGCGCTAATGAATGAATCCACCAAAGATGCAGGCATCATGCTCGCGCTTTTGCAAAGACTCGAGACACAAAGATTACCTCGGTTGCTTGATCTGAAAAAGAAAGTCGATGCAGGAAACTGTCTCGATGTTAATGAAGTCGATTACATGCAGGAATTAATTAATGATGCAACTAAAATTAAACCTGTTTTAGATAAACATCCAGAGTATACGACATTGGTTGGGCGCATCGCCAACTTGTATAATGAAATTACTGCGAAAGCCCTGGAAAACGAAAAGCAGACGTAGTTTTCTGAAATACACAGTACGTTACTGGCTGAGTGATTCAAAGATTTTTATAAGAAAATAATTATTTAATCCGGAATAAAATGATATTGATCATCACCACCCACTTCATCGACAATTACACATGATCACTCAATAATGTATTTAAAAACGATAAAGATACTGTTATTAATTTTGACTTCATTAGTGGCGCTGCCGTTGCAGGCGATAGCCAAAGGAATCAGAGTGGCGGTCGCGAGTAATTTTAAAAACACCATAATTCCAATTGCCGATCATTATGAAACGATTTCAGGAAATAAGGTGATACTAATTTTAGGTTCGACAGGTAAACACTATGCGCAGATTAAACATGGTGCGCCCTATGATATTTTTTTGGCTGCCGATTCTCGACGACCGAAATTATTAGAAGAAGAGGGTGTTGCCGTACCGAATACCCGTTTCACTTATGCGATTGGTAAAATTGTATTATGGAGTCCCGAAACTGGATATATTCAATCAAATGATAATGTGCTGAAAAATGGCGAGTTTCGTTATCTTGCTATGGCTAATCCCAGGCTGGCACCTTATGGTCAAGCAGCAAAAGAGGTTTTGTTAAAACTTAAATTATATGATGGATTAACAAGTAAGATTGTACGTGGTGAGAATAT
>CAMYMO010000302.1 GCA_947259425.1 uncultured Ectothiorhodospiraceae bacterium
CGCGGTTCCAGAGGAGACTTTAAACTTCCAGGTATCAAACTGGCCATGCTCTCCACGTTTATGATATGGGTAACCGCTGTGCTTCGCGACCGCCTTAACTTGATCAAAACCACCACTCCAAAAAGATGGGCCATCGATCTCCTGAATGGCAACAACATCAGGTGCCTGTTGACGAATTTGTTCGGCAATGTTCACCAGGTTTTTAGCAATCTCTTCGCGATTTAAAAATAACTGGTTATAAGTCAGCCCTCGCCCGTGCGCCGCATTCAATGTCATTACTGTTAAGACTGGGCTTTGCGATTGAGTTTTTACAATATTTTCGGTTTGTTTTATAACGGTGGGGATTATATTTTGAGCGGTATATGCTCTTTGCGTTGCTAAACCAAATAAAGTAACCACCACGAATAAAGTACTAATCACGCCATATTTAACGCTATGCTTCACAACTCTACTTTTCATCATAAGAGATATCCAACTGAGTTAGTATTTTACTTAAACGTTGTTTTTCTTGTTCGATTTCGTCGAGCACTTTATCTAATACGGCATGCTCTTCTTTAATACGTTTAATAAAATAGGCATTGGGGATTTTATTGTTTTCTAATTCGTAACGGAGTATTTCCAGATTTTTATAATACCGGCGCACCCCGGTTAATACCTTGGGTGGTACCTGAAAGGTATGATCTGATTCCAACATAGCTTGCCAAACAAACTTACCCGTCTGGTGCCGGCGTAACATGTATTTTCGATCTTTAAATTTTATGCCGAGATTTTCAGTAAGTTTATCGACAATAGCAATATTATCTTTTAGCTCGGCCTCTAATGAACCTAGCAATCGATAAGCACTGCGCTTGTTCACCATCGCGTCAAATTCAATCGCCCGCTCGAATCCGGCATTCGCCGCCAAATAAACGCCGAGTACCGTCGAGATGATCACCATGATTTGCCCGATCCAGAATTGACTGCCGTCACCCGGATTGGCCAGGCGTCTTAAATTAGACAGGTGTCGTGTAAAATTAAAAATAGGCAAAGAATCCCTCCTCCCTGAAGCTCAATTTTATTATTTATGTTTAGGCTATATTTTATGATTTAGATTCATTTTATGATTTAGATTCATTTTATGATTTAGATTCATTTTATGATCTGGATTCCTGATATCAGCATTCAGGAAAAGTGCCCTACGGATATGACAACAAAATTAATTCGATTTAATTTTAGTACTCTTGGAGTGCGATAATAATTTTATTCCCTGGCCGGCGGATCATTATTTAATGAATAATCTCCAACCGCAACAGGAACCCTGATCAATTGGGCAAGTTTTTCCTCGCCAATTTCAGAGATAACGTACAGCTCCAGGTAGAATTTATCTTCAACGAGCGGTATCACAGAGGCCTCTGTCTTTATCACTTGTCTTGCGGTAAGCGATTCATACAACGGACTGATGTTATGTCCATCGAGCTCAAGACCTTCTGTGGTTTTTAGCGCAAAGCGAAGTATCGGCAGAGCCTTTTCGGTAATGATCTCAAACTCTATCTGCATGCGCTTATCGATTTGTGCCTTTCTTGTGATGCTGTAATTTATGCGCACGGGCATGTCGACTCTTATCTGCTCACCGTGCTCATTTTGTTGCTCTTTAAGCATATTATTCGCGAGTTCGATCACATTGGTTTCGTCGTCATTTAAACCAAACCAGCTGCAACCAGACAGCATAAACAAGGGCAAAACAACGCCTAGTAGAGTTTTTGTCGTGATTTTCATGGCTACATTATGCCAAAAATTGATGCGCTAACAGAAGGCTTATTTCGCAAAATTGAGTATTCTGATAATTTAACCAGGCAAAGTCCGGCCATTAGGCCAACGTTAGCGGCGGAATCCTAATCAAACATTTCAAAATGCCATTAATTTTTGTTCATTTGGGAGCAATCGTTGGGAGGCAACGGAATGGGGGTAATGACGCTTTTCGACAGCATAATAGGCCTCGATATATTCGGGCTCCAGGCCGACAGCTTCGCGTATTTTGCCAAGCGGTTCCTCCAACCATTCCATAAAATTAAATTGATCTAGCGGCATACAATTGGAGATAAAAGAGAGTTTAATTCCGTCTTTGAGGACGGCCAGCTCATGTTGAGTAAACTTGTATGCATCCGGATAAACATATTGGGATAAAAAGGCATACAGGCTATGTTCTGTGTTCGTCATCTTTTTACTGGTGCCCATGGTGAAACCGATCGAG
>CAMYMO010000303.1 GCA_947259425.1 uncultured Ectothiorhodospiraceae bacterium
GTATGAACGGTTATGCTTAAATCTTAAACTGTGTCATTAGGGTCGTGAGTTCTTCTGATAGCGATGACAGCTCAGTACTGGAGATCTCGGTCTTTTTCGCACCTTCTGACGAACGTTCGGCAATCTGACTGATTTGATTAATATTCTTATTAATTTCTTCGGCGACGGCATTCTGTTCTTCGGCGGCACTGGCGATATGGGTGCTCATGTCGTTGATGGTGGCGATCGCTGCAGTGATGGTTTCAAACGATGCACCCGCGTCAGTCGCGGTTGAGACACTGGTTTGGGTTTGTTTACGGCCCGCGTCCATGACGGTCACGGCTTTTACCGCACTGTTTTGAATTTGTTCGATCATGCCCTGGATTTCAGTGGTCGATTCTTGGGTGCGTTGAGCCAGAGTACGTACTTCATCGGCCACGACGGCAAAACCTCGACCTTGATCACCGGCGCGTGCCGCCTCAATCGCCGCATTAAGCGCCAGCAAGTTGGTTTGTTCGGCGATACTTTGAATTACGTCCAACACGCCGCCAATTTTGTCACTTTCATCCTTAAGTTTGGAAATAACCTCAGCGGCGTTTTCAACTTCTTCCGATAATTTGTGTATCGATGTGATGGACGCGTTCACAATCTGCTTTCCGCTAGAGGCTTCCTGATCCGCAGCATTTGCCGCGCTTGCGGCTTCGGACGCATTTTTAGCCACTTCCTGTACGGTTGCCGCCATTTCGGTAATCGCGGTGGCGACCTGACTGGTTTCAGATTGTTGATCGATAATCGCACGTGTCGATTCATCGGTAATGCTCGACATTTGATGCGAGGCGGCGGTTAACGAGAAGCAATGATCCATTTAAATAATAAGTAAACAATGACTAGCGTCGCGATGATAAGCCCACCAAGCGATAGAATTAAGCTTAGTCCTGAAGATTTTAATGATGCATCCTTTGCTGTGGTCATCGTAGCCTGGTTGGCTTCATTTTGTAATTTAGCCTCGGCTAAGTCCGCATTTAATTGTTCATAGTTGTAACCAATCACAACTTTGCCTAACTCAAGCCCATCGGATTCAATCTTATGGTTTACAAACTGATCACTGGCCAGCCCTTTTTTATCGCCAATCTCGGCCAATGCCGAACCATCTGCACTTAATATGGTCACGAACGAAATGTCTTTATCCTGACTTATTACCGTCGCATGGTTAGCGAGGGCGCTTAGTTCAAATTCGGCAATCGCCGCAGGTGCGATGGCGGCAAGAATGGCTGACAGGTTTTGGGCCTTGCTGCGAAGCGCTGCTTTCGATTTCTTATTTTCCACTTCAAAAATACCTTCCACGATCTCATCGGATGATCCTTGAAGTTTATCAAAGGCATTTTTTTGTTGTGAGACCAGGATGGTAATGCTTAAAAAAGCAATTATGCTCATTGCAACCAAAAGCGTGATAATGAACTTGCTCGTGATATCCAGACGTGAGATTAGAAGTTTAGGATTTAGCATTTTTATTTTCGGGGGCTGCAATCACAGCCCCCTGGTCTCCATTAAAGGTTAAATTTCTATGACTACAACTCATCAATACTCTAAGGTGAAACCACTGCCTTAGTTATAGGGCGGTAGGTTTAGCGTTTTTAAGGTGTTGTCTAATTCATCCAGATTAAGAGCGTCAGCGAATCCAACGATCTTTGCTGATTTACTGGCCTTGTCACCATCACTTAATTTTAATAACGCGGCTTTAAGTTTGTCGCTGGTGGCGGAATCGGCATTGGATGCTGCTGAAACAGACCATTCGGGATAAAGCTTGGTGCTGTGTACATGTTTGAAGTCGTCACTTTGTTTATCGACGATCTCAAAATCACTCATTTTAATTTTGCCTTCTTTCTCCATGGCTTCGAGTAAGCCTGATTTTATAAATCCAGCATCGAATATCCCGGCTTTAACCGCAAGCACGATGTCATCCTGCTTTTTGGCTTCTTTGAACACGGCGAAGTCTTTATGTGGGTCAATGCCTTGATCCATTAAGTGTTTAACCTGGAAAACATAGGCCGCAGCGGAACGTTTAAATTTAAAGGCCATTACTTTTTTACCTTTCAAGTCAGTTCCTTTGGTAATACCGCTGCCTTTTTTGGAGATGATGACTCCGGAAAATTGACTGCCGGATTTCTTTTTCATGGTGGCCAGGGGGACGCTGTTAAGTTTCTTTTTCATAACAACGGTTAACACCGGATTAGCCAGCATATAATCAACC
>CAMYMO010000304.1 GCA_947259425.1 uncultured Ectothiorhodospiraceae bacterium
TTATGGTTGGTGATGAATTAATGGGATTTAAGACGTTAAGACGTTTGCGTCACGATATTATAAATCCGGTTCCGGAATTTTGTCGAAGTGCTCAAAGAGTATGAATTTGTATTACCATCCTAAATGAATTTTGGTGTAAATGGACGTGCATCATTATTCATTCTTTTTGATTCGATACCAGGGTGTTTTTTTTATCCTCCTGCTTAGTTACCATATTTAAAATCCGATTCTTAACGAATATTTCGTAGCCGTATCATTTAACCAAATTACAATATTCGCTCTGGGTTTCGAATATTCAGGTCGTTTATATAATATCGAGTGATGTTTTAAGGTTTACTACACAATTACTTTGAATGTAGCCTCAATAAAGTTCTCAAGTTAAGGTGAACGGGTTGGAAAATATTGTATACTCTTATATGAAATATCTGATCAGGTTGGTTAGCTCAAGATTCAACCATTCATTTCAATGGAGGGAAGTAAATTGTCTGAGAAACGTTATGCCGTAATCCATTTTACTGATGGCACTAAATTAACCCTGGATTTCCCTAAACAAGGTGACGATGCAAATGTCGTTAAAAAAATGCAAAAACTTATGGATAGTCCCGTTCTTATGATTGAGGCTGATGGGACCTTACTAACAATTCCAATGAATAGCATCAAATACATTCAATCGCATCCACGGCCCAATATCCTACCCGATACAGTTATAACAGGAGCGAGTATTATCGATTGATTCGGAATCAAGGGTATATTTATGTCGATTATTGAACAGGGTAATGGTAGAAACTTAACCAAACATTAAGCTAAGAAAGGAGTTTAATTATGCCAATCGAATGGAGTATTAAGGATGATAATATAATTGAGCTGGTTGTCAGCGGTCAGCTTATTTATACAGAATTTCAGGGCATGCAAGGGCAATTTGAGTCTGTGATTAAAGAAAAAGGAAAATGCCGAATATTAGTGATACTTAAGGATTTTGCCGGCTGGAATGCCGATAAAGGTTGGGAAGATTCTTCTGCGACTGAACGAACCGATCCGTATATTGAAAAATTTGCGATTGTCGGCGATGAAAAATGGCGAGATATGGTCGAAGTCTTTACCTTAAAAGGTTTACGACCTATCCCAATTGAGTATTTCTCCGCAGATAAGGAACAACAGGCGCGCGATTGGTTAGATAGTTAGTTGTAGTTACTGCAATCCTTAATTCAACCGAACACGGATGGGGTTTTAAAAATCACCGAACGAGGGTGACCACTATTACCGTATGATGGATCTTCCATTCATTTAGAGTTAAATTAATTACCTAAATCAAGATCGAGATATCTAAAGAATACAGTAAATTATTGGTGTGATAACGATTACCATCTATTTTGGATTTATTAAATACATTTTTTATGTGGAAAATAATCTTTTTAATTTTTGTTTAAATTTGATTAAAACAAAGCAGTTTGTTGAGAATCAATGCATGCAGGAGTATCGAAGTCGATAGCTTGTTTTTTCTACTTATTTCAAAAGTCTAAAGCTTTATTGTATGGCCAAAAATGGCGAAATACGCATTCACACAATGTGTTCGATGGCACGATTATATGAATGTTATGACAATATTAAAAAAACACACTCGTCTATATACCTACTATTATATAGTGTTGTTATTTACACCTTTAACCTTATTGGCCGAAGTAGCTCCTCTTAGTAAAGAAAACGCTGAGCAACAGCAATCTGAAATAGTCGAAAGGACTCCTGAAATTGAAATGGAATTGGCACGTGATCGGGAAATAAAATCTGAAGAAGATCCGGTGGTGCAAGGTCAAAACGAGCGACTCGAAAATCCAGTAAGTTGGTTTTTTAGACCTGATGAATTTAAGATTTATGGTAGTGCGCGGATTCGCTATCGGTATACCGATACTGATTCATTTTTGGGTGATGGTGGTTCGCGAGTCGGCCTAGCTGGACATAATAGGTTAAATTCGGGTCTACGGCTATTTGTCCGGGCTGAATTAGGTATAAATCTATTGGATGAATTAGATTTACTCTTTAGTCGGGGTGATAGCACTCAAGGTAATAAATTCGGTGATACGGTTTTTATTAGATTAATGAACGCCGGAATTGAGACACCGGATAGTTTCGTAACAATAGGAAAAAGTTGGTCCACGTACTATCAAGTTTCCAGTTTTACCGATCGTTTTCAGGGCGCGGGGGCGAGTGCGAGTGGTACCTTTAATTCAAATA
>CAMYMO010000305.1 GCA_947259425.1 uncultured Ectothiorhodospiraceae bacterium
CTGGCAATCTGGATAACTAAAACCAATAAAGCCAATGAACCGAAGTAGTACCAGAAATTAAAGTTTTTAGGCGCGTAATATTCAGATAAGTGCTCTTTCCACATCTTGGTCAATGGAAAACGATCATCTACCCAGCCTAAGAAAGCCATCATCATATTCATTATGCTGTCGCCTCCGAATCGTCACCCACCAGAATCGTGGTGTCATTTAAAAACTTATACTTGGGAATTTCCAGATTCGAAGGAGCCGGTGCACCTTTATAAACACGTCCGGCGAGATCAAAGGTTGAACCATGACATGGACAGTAAAAACCGCCAACCCAGCCATCTTCAAAACCGGCTGGTGCTAAATCAGGGAAATGCTTAGGCGAACAACCGAGGTGAGTACAAATGCCAACCATCACCAGGACGTTCTTTTGCGCTTCACGTGAGCGATGTTCATTTTTTGCATACTCAGGTTGTTTCGAACCTTTGGAGGTGATGTCGGTCAGTTTGCTATCCAGTGATGACAGTTCGGCAAGATTCTGATCAGTGCGATTGACAATCCAGACGGGCTTCTTCCGCCACTCAACAATCATTAACTCGCCAGGCTGCAGCTTACTGATATCCACTTCGACTGGGGCACCCGCAGCCTGGGCTCGCTCACTGGGCAACATGGATTTAACAAAGGGTACCGCTATCCCGGCTGCACCGACGGTGCCGGTTGCTGCGGTCAGCGCAACTAAAAACCGGCGTTTATCTTGATCTACTGCGTCTTCGCTCATGCAATTTTTCTCCGCATCATTTGGATCACTGGACTATATCGACTCAACCCCACCCACCTTAAACAAAACAACGGCTTGTAGATGAGAATGTCAGAATATTAGTAAATAGTCCGATAAAATTTGGTGGCATAGTTTGCAGCAATGCCCTTTCCTGGTCAAGGAGAACATGAAAATAATAATGAATATCAAAGGCTTACGCTGGGTTATCTATATCGATAAAAGTATTTTTTATGGCAAAGTGATCGGCCAAATGCTCGCCCAGCGCCTTCGCACCATAGCGTTCGGTCGCATGATGTCCGGCGGCAATGTAGTGCAGCCCATTCTCGCGGGCAATGTGGGTGGTCTGTTCTGAGATTTCACCACTAATGAAGGCATCGACCCCTAATTCAACAGCGGCCTCAACATAAGACTGTGCGCCACCGGTACACCAGGCGACCTTATGAATTGAGTTCACTTCGCCAGGAATATGCAACGGTGGTCGTTCAAGTTGTTGTGCGATGGTGTTTAAAAATTCAGCTGCAGGGGTGGTCTTTGCAAGCGTACCGTAAAGACCGATTGCCGGTTGTTCCGGACCAAATTGACCTTCGATACTCAGTCCAAGTTGCAAGGCGAGTTGCGCATTGTTGCCTAAAACGGGATGAGCATCCAAAGGCAAATGGTAAGCCAGTAAACTTATTCCAGATTGTAACAATGTCTGAATGCGCTGACGTTTGATACCAACAATGCGAGCATCTTCACCCCTCCAGAAATAGCCATGGTGAACCAGCAAGGCATCCGCCTGCTGATCAACGGCCGCGTCAATTAAAGACTGGCACGCGGTGACGCCACTGACGATATGTTCAATTTGAGGCTTGCCCTCAACCTGCAAACCATTCGGGCAGTAATCATGAAAACGATCGATCTCGAGTAGATCATCGCAATATAAAGCTAAATCAGTTAATTTTACCATGCACCCATTCTCTCCTTCGGGTATCCTGTAGATTGTATTCTAACCAACTATCACTATGCGCTTCAGTAAAAACATTGCCTTTCTGTTCCAATTCACCACCATTGGTCTTGCCCTGGCGTTTGTGATTGTTTATCTGTACCCAAACCTGTTGGGACAATCGAACGCGCCCATTCAATTGACCCAAAATACAACCGAACACCCACGCAGTGAAATAACTAATTCTACTGGTGTGGTGTCTTATGCCAGCGCGGTACAACGCTCGGCTCCCGCAGTCGTTAATATTTACGCGACCCAGATGGTTGACGAGCGTCAACCTGCGTTATTTGAAGATCCGTTCTTTAAACACTTTTTTGGTGGTGCAGAAGGCAATCAACCTCGTCGCAGTGAAGCGAGTTTAGGTTCCGGTGTGATCATGGACACACAAGGCTACATATTGACAAACAACCACGTGATAAAAGATGCCTCCGAGATTGCCGTAGTATTAAATGATGGGCGTAGCAGCAGCG
>CAMYMO010000306.1 GCA_947259425.1 uncultured Ectothiorhodospiraceae bacterium
GGTGGTAGAGGCTCTTTAGCAGCCAGGTTTTAGGGTTTTCCAACTGGTCCAGTTCTATTTGCTTTTGGTATGTCCGCATTAACAAGGTTTGCACGATGTCTTCAGCATCATCGGCGTTACCTGTAAGCCGATGGGCGTACTGGTACAGCCGTTCTAAATAGGGACGCACTTGTTTTTCGAAGCGTTTTTGTCGTGATGGTTTAAACACGTAATTTCGACAAATTTAATATTTGGTTATCGTAAAAGTGTAAGTGTACCTGCTTGTCAGAGTTTTAAAAGTGATTGAGTCGTAATGGCTTGGTTAAATTCACTTAATATAGTCGTTTTTGTTAGAATAGACGGGTTATCAGCGAGGTGGGGTGAATAATCATGTGCGGTCGTTTTACCCTGGGTAAAGAACCTGATTCGCTGTTAGATTATTTTCATCTGCATGGTGAAGTACCTGATTTTGATATGTCCTATAATATTGCGCCGACGCAAATGACGCCCATTGTTTTTTGCGATCAACAATATCGCGTCTGTGAATTAATGCGCTGGGGATTGATTCCATCATGGTCTAAAGGGCCCGATGCAAAATTTAATATGATCAATGCCCGCGCCGAGAGCATTGAGCAAAAACCAGCATACCGGGAGGCCTTTAAGCAGCGACGTTGTCTTGTCCCCGCGGATGGGTTTTATGAATGGTCAGGCCAGAGCAAACCCAAACAACCCTATTATATTTACGAGGAAGGTCGCTCGCTTTTTGCCTTTGCCGGCATTTGGGAACAGTGGTCATCGCCGGCACAGTCGATCAACTCATTCAGTATCATTACCACCGCAGCGAATGAGCTTATGCAAAATATTCATCAGCGCATGCCGGTGATCATCAGGCCTGAACGATTTGATGAATGGTTGTTTGCTGATGAGGTTGATCGTTATAAAAAGTTAGTAGGCCCAGATTTTACCTCGGGTAACGATATAAGGTTAGCTTATTATCCAGTGTCTAATAGGGTGAATTCAGTAAAACATGATTCAGCTGAATTAATAAAGTCACTCTAAAGTATTATTATTTTCCCGTTTGTGATGCGATCAAATCAAAGGCGATCGAGGCATATTCACCAAAGGTAGTAAAGGTTTGAAATTCTTCTGCACTTAGTTTTCTGCCACTACGCTTACAGTCTGCATAGATAAGTCCGCGGCCTTGTCCGTGTACATTAATGGGTATGCTGAAAAATTCTAAGGTATCGATACAGGTTTTAACTTCGTTGGTGATTAATGGGTTCATTGCACCACGTGTCTTATCATTTAACCAAAAGGATGAATTGCAACGCATCAGCGCGGCAAAAATATTCTTTTCTTCAGTTGAAAAACAAAAACAGCGTTTTAGTCTTTCTTTTTCGTCGCCCAGAGTATATTTCGCCATTAACATGTTGTCTTTGGGCGAGATGAAGGCGAGTACGGTACGTTCCATACCTAATGCGCGATAAATGCCTTCAATGATGGTTCCTAAAATGGCATTGAGTTCAGCCTTCTCATGCAACATGGTGGTCAGCTCGCGCAGGATGTTCATTTGTAATGCATGTTTAGCTTGAGGTTCTTCATCTTGCTCGGGAAAGGACTCATCGGTTTCATCGATGTTGGGTAAGGGGATGAGCTGGCTTGCAGCTTCAGCACCGTATTCAGATGCCGTACGTGCAGCTTCATGAGCACATTCTTGAACTAATAAATTGGTTTCATCAAAGGTGAATTCAATATGGTCGGCGATCTTCTTGATACAGTCCTTGGTTTTTATTCCGCCCCAACCCTCCTCAACTGCCATGACCAGATTGCTGGCGTAATCGATATCTTTTATGGCGGCGTCGTTTTTATTAAGCCCGGCAAAGTATTCGGCTAATAAGGTACTGAGCTTCCATTCGTTGTTTAAAGACATCGTCAGTTGTTTTAAGCTAAATCCAAGCACCGCGATTTCAGCTTTTGTCGGGTGTTCCCAATCGTGATAGGCCGCGTCGAGCTTTTTGGCAAGTCCGTAGGGAAAACACCAAAAGGCCATGTTGCCCAGGCGGGACAGCAAGGCGGCAATAAAAACGGCTTCTGGATCTTTGCTTTTGCGTTGAAAGGCAATATTACGGGCCTGCACCGCGGCATGAAATGCGCGCGCCATCTCTTGCAGCGCATGTTCATGTTGGATGCCTTTTAGCAATGGATCCAGTATGGCGATGGAAAGCGCCATGCTGCGAACCACATCAAATCCAAGCAATACAATCGCACGGCTAATGGTGTTAATCCTGCGGTTAGCGGGATTATAAAACACACTATTCGCCAGACGCAGGATGCGTGCGGTCATCGTGGTGTCGCGTAGTATTAAATGCGACAAACTGGCGATTGAGGTCTCATCACCGCTTGAGGCTGAGGCAATGCATTGTGCAGTGTGGTCAAACACCGGAATCTCTTCTTCACTGATTCGGCGTGTCCATTCGTTGAGACTAAGGGTCTGATTGGTTGCTGATTGCATGATTTATATTAATGGAGAATACAGGTACTATATCGAGCAAAATGATAAAAAATGAAGGCCTATCAAGTCCCTGATTTAGCATTAATAATTATCAATCTTTGGTGCTATTTAACGGACGAGTCAATTAGGCTAATAAGACTATGTTTTATATAGGGACAACACGGCTGATCTAATACAGACGATGTTTTATTGGGTTCCAGCAGACTTGGTGCAATGTCAGGATGATGATCTAAGGATAGTAATGGCAGCAAAATTTATATTATTTTTTTTGATCATCTTTCTTTCGATCGCGATTAATATGCCGGACGGTATGATTGCGCGGATGGGTTTTGACGCAAATTATTTGTTCGCTGCGTTGGCCGCGGTCGCTATAACCGGATTAATTGTACATCGGCGATTATTTCTTGTTGTGCTGGTCATGATCAGTACCGTCGGCGCTAATTTACCCGTTGGAATAACGGATCAACTTGGCCTGGATCGTGATATTCTGGTGGCGACATTAGTTGCGCTCGTTGTCATTCCATTCGTAGCTGGAAAGATTGAATTGAAGTAGAATTCATTCAATCTGCTGATAAATATACTAATGATCATCAGCCGTTAAACGGATTGATAAGCGAGGGATTTGCCATGTTTTCACAAGAGGTCATTGATCATCTAAATGATGGAAGCGATGGACATGAACATTGGCTCGAAAATAATGAAATTCTGCAACCACTTCTAACTAATTCGCATTTAATAATTCAACCGACCTTAATGCCAAATGTTCGTAGTGTCCTGGCAAGCGATAATGAATATGGTCGTATCATTTCAATCGAACAACGTCTCTATAAATGGAGCTATCTGGTAAAGCTTAGTGAGCAACACGCCGTAGTTGAGCCTATTGAACAATTGGTAAAGCGAATCGATATGGTCGATGGGCATTGCCGAATCGAGAATAATTTTTTGGTGTTAGATTTACCCTCTGGTTATTATCTGGAAGTGGTTTATGAAAAACGAGTAAGCTTTGTGATAAAAAAAATTGAGTATGTCGATATTGGTTTGCTTTGATGTATTTAGTCATCAAGCAGCGATAACACCTATCTTTTTAGAATCAATCCAGATATTTATAAAGAATCAATGAGTTGGATGAAGCGATTTACCCCGGGAGGTTACAAACTGTTAACTACTCAACAACGAATTTGACGAATTGTATAATTGGGTGTACTTATTTAATAAGTATTAAATTCAAGAAGGTTGTCATTAGATGACTCAAATTATCGGCTCAGCACTAATGGAAAAACGCAAACATAAGCGTATTCAATATGGACGTATGGTCAATGTGACCACGGAAACGGGTAACAACCTGCGACTGGAAGTGCTCGACTATTCAATGGGGGGGATGGGCTTGGTTAGCCATGCTTCTTTTGAGCCTGGCGATGTTCTCGATTTTGAATCGATTATGACCCTGGATGGCGACGTCAGAACGCTTGAACTAAAAGGTGAGGTGCGGCATATCCAGGAGCAATACCAGGAGTTCTCTTTTGGCGTGTGTTTTTTATAGAAACGATCCCCTTTTTTCCTCCAAACCCCTTCCAATTAGTATCATCACAAATAATATTGAAAAAAATTTGCAAACTGTGACCTGAATACCGTTACGCCGTCTTGAAAAAGTCTATATATTACAACGCTAATATAGCACGCCAATGAAGCAAACGAATATGAATCAACCGTTTATGGTAACGCTAAGGAAAAGCATATCTGATAGACGATATGAGGTTAATCAGGTGGCAGTAACTAATGATGATCGACGTATATTTCCTCGCGTTCCTGTGCAGGCACGGATGCGGGTGAGTCATTCGCGTTTGGGCACCCTTGAAGGCTACTCAATTAATGTATCCGATACCGGTATTTTCTTGCGTTTAAGTGATTTACCCAAGGTCCCTCGCGGTGCCCATATCGGCCTACAGATGCTTGATTCTGCTAACCCAGGCATTATTTTCAATACGCGAGTCATCCATTCCTCGGAAAGTGGACTGGGTGTGGCGATTGTTGATTATGAACTCGACGGTCGTCGATTTACCTTGGATGAATTACGGCGTCAGTGGCAGGTTAGTAAAGTTGATATGACTTATCAGCCAACCTCATATCATGTTGTGAGCCATAACACGATCCCCTAGCTTTTGAGGTGTTCAGCCCCTGATATTATTCTCTCCTAGTCTAACGGTATTGGTTCTTTTTACGACGAATACACATCGCCCATTATTGCTGCCGCAAAAGTGATTCCACCCCAATTTATAAAAAACGGTAAAATCCTGTAAAACCAAGCGCTTAATTGCGTGAATTCGAGAATAAATTGAGCTATAAATATACCTGACACAAAGTAATATGGAACGGTTAAGGGTTATCAGATGGCGACGAATGCTCAACAGGATTATATTGAACGGCGGTTATTTGCACGCCGGCTGGTCAATGCGCGGGTACAGCTGACGCACACAACGATAGGCGAAGTGGTGGCGCGCACGCGTGATATCTCTGATACAGGCGTTTTTGTTGAGGCCTTCCCGGTGCCCAAGCTACCTTCGGGCTCTCATGTGAAAATGCACATGCTCGATTCCGCGCAACCGGATATTGCCTTTAATATGAAAGTCGTTCGGGTCGAAAGTGATGGTCTGGGATTGATGTTCATTGACTACGAAGTCGATGGTGAACGTTATTCGCTGGATGCACTGCGCAGTGCCGTTTCTAAAAACAAAAATAAATAGCCCCTAACTGATTCATGACACCAATACATATTCGAGTGTTAAGGCACTCGGCCTTCTACAGCCCTTTGCTACTCACGATAAAGGCAGGGTATCTGGCTGATGAAGGACTCGAGCCTCATTATGATGTGGCTACGGAATCAAACACCATCGAGCAGGGACTGGCTGCCTCCCAGATACACGTCGCACAATCAGCCGTGGCCACCCGATTTACTGGCTTGGCCAATGCCGAGCCCAGTTCAATTCGACATTTTGCCCAGATTAATCAACGTGATGGATTCTTCCTAACCGCTCGCGAGCCCACGGCAGCCTTTGCCTGGGCGGATTTAACGAGCGGCTCGATTCTTGTCGATCACTTTTTTCAGCCGCTGGCGATGTTTCGTTATGCCCTATATAAGCAAGGCCTTGATTTTACTAGATTAAATGTGCTGGATGCCGGCGATGTTCAGGCGATTGATCGTGCCTACCGAGCTGGACAGGGTGCCTACGTGCACCAACAAGGCCCCTATGCCCAGCAGCTCGAAGCGGATGGCCTGGGAGCGGTAGTGGCTGCGGTTGGTGAGGTGGTTGGTCCGGTTGCCTTTAGCAGTCTGTGTGCCACTCAGAGCTGGTTAAACACCGATATGGCTGCTGCCTTCTTCCGTGCCTATTGCCGGGGGCGGCAGGCCTCAATGAGCCTGGACGCGGCTGAGATCGCCAGGCTGGAATCCCCCTTTTTTCCTGATATCGACCAGGGTGTACTGACTGAGACGATAAAATCATACCAGCAACTGGGGTGTTGGGAAGGGGACCCGGCCATTTCTGAAAATGTCTACGAAAAGACACTGGATGTTTTTGAATTCAGTGGCGACATAAAAACTCGTTTTCGCTATGAGGATATCGTCAGTCCGGCGCCCGCTATTTGAATAAACTGTCGTGAAGAAAGAATGGCGACACAACGGATGATTCTCGGCGTCGATGTCACTAAGATAGTGCGATTAACAATCACCGTGATGTGATGAAATACTATGATTTCAGCTCAACTCGATTTAGCGCGCCATGATGGCTGTATTATATTAAGCCCTAATTTGTCCGCTCGTTGGCAAACCACCAAAATATTTTTATTTATCGTCAGTTTTTTTTGCTCTGGCTATCGGGATTGCCTTTTCATTCGTTGGTTTGTGGATGATTTTACCCTTTGCGGGTATTGAGATCATGGTGTTGCTGATCGTGATGTACCGCGTGGCCAGACAGTGTTATCGCAAACAGGTGATTCGTATTTCTGCTGACAAAATACGCGTTGAGCAAGGGGTAACGCAACCGCATTCGGTTTGGGAATCTGAATTATTCTGGACTCGAATGATCGTTAAAAAACCTGGACATGCCTGGCATGCACCAAAGGTTATTTTACGAGGCCGCCATGAGGTTATCGAGATCGGTGCGTTTTTAACGGAACAGGAAAAAAATGAGTTAATAAAAAAATTGCGTCCATTTGTCAGTACGACATAATAAACAAATAATAAAAAAATTAGAGGAGAATCACCTTGGTATTAAATGCCTTCCTATCAGGCTTGTCTACCTCAGCTAACATCGCCAAGACGTTTCAATTGTTGCTTAAGAATACGCGGGGTACCCAGCGAGCGGTTTTGCTTGAACTGCAGAAAAATATTAATTTGTTAAACCTGTTTTTAGAAAATCAATCTAAAACAATAGTGGTGATTAAAAGGTTATCGGTAGCGGAAACCGAGAAAGCCTTGAAAAGCGATTTTAATTTTAAAGATTTAAAAAAAACGCGAGTGAGTGCCCGCTTGACGAAAGATATTAAATCACTACAGGTCTATTCCGGTTGGCAAACTGAACAATTATTCGAAAATATTGCATTAAAGATAGATCAACTAAAAACAATTATTGAGATTGACCCGGAAAATACTAATTTTCGTTTATCGGTTAGACTTAAAAATCTTCACAAACTTATGATACTTTTACTTAAACACATAAAGATGTAATTAATTATGGCCGGTTCGTCTAAAAAAGTTATCTACGCTGCACTTACACGCGCGCAACATTCTAGTATCTAATTAACAGACAGAAAAAAGCCCGATCAGATGATCGGGCTTTGTGCTTCTAGTTATGCTTGTTAAATTTAAGCAGCAACAATATTACTTTCGTTCATGTTCATACGTTCCACTGTTTCTTCATGGATAGCAGCTAAAGTAATTCCATCCAGATTGGTTGAAACTTTAGACTCAAGAACACCCCAGGCGAATAGCGTTGCCGATTGAGGTTGTCCTTTAAAGTCGGCAGCCGTTTTACGATTGATGTCAATCGCGGAAACAATTTCTGCAATAGAAATAATTTCACTTGGTTTGCCTAGAACATAACCTCCACCAGGACCGCGTACGCCTTTAACGAGATTATTCTTGCGTAACAGGGCAAAAATTTGTTCCAGATACGAAAGCGAAATATCTAATTTTTTCGCTAACGAGGTGAGTGACACAGGATTTGGCATTTGGAACGCCAAATTTAACATAGCTTTAATTGCATAATGTGCACGTGAAGAAATAGTCATAGCCTTCTTGTCCTTAAAATTTAAAATAGTTCAATTCAACATCCCACAGAAATAGCTTTGCTTTGCTGCATCCTTGTCAGCTTCGGGTTAGGCTAACTGCATTCCATGGTTACCCTGACTCTAAAAGTAGAAATTAACCCTTAGTAACACAATGCCTATTTTGTAAATATTTGTTAATTATAGTCAGGTTATTTTTGCAGCAACTTTTATGATAAGCAGAGTAAAGTACTCTGGTATATTTAAAGGGCTGGGATGTTTTGTTATTTTGAAGACAACAACTCTATTAAATTCAGTAAATTATGGCACAATCATTAGTATTAAGTAGAGAGTGAGATTGATTCATGCAGGTGAAATTGAAATATCTGGTCCTTGTCGGGCTGATTTTGGGGGTTGTGAGTGCCTGCACGATGGTACCGGTTGAACCGGTATCGACAAAGCCCGAAAGACGCCCCATCAATATCCAACAACCTGATGTTGAAGTGACGAATGAGTCGGTTGCAGCTGAAATTAAACAGCTTAAGACGCCACGACGTGTTAAAGATAAGATTTTAAGATTATATCATCCTGATCCGGTTGAACGTGCCTGGGCAGCTTATCAGCTTGCCAAGCTGGGTCGTGGCGCGGCACCGGCGGTACCGTACCTGCTCGAGTTATTAAACGATGACACCCCTGTATTACTGTCTCGTTATATTGGTTCTGGTTTTCGTTCCAGCTCGGATACGACACCAGCCGAGGAGGCCTCACGCACCCTGGCCAAGATCGGGGAGCCTGCTGTTAACGGCTTAGTGCTGGCGTTAAAATCGGAGTCGGAAAACGTACGCAGACTGGCGGCCAAGTCATTGGGTCAAATCGGTAATACCCAGTCGATTGCGATCTTAATCGATCTATTAACCGATGAGTCACGCAAAGTACAGGCGACGGCGGCGATTGCGCTAGGGAATTATCGCCACCCAATTGCATCGCAAAAAATTACCGAAGCTTTTTTGAGCGTTACCCCTCAGGCACGTGTTCATTTAGTTTATGCCCTGTCACATATCAATGACATTATTGCCGTGCCCTTTCTGATTGAACAGTTAGCGCAACAAACACCCGATGTACGTGCGGCGATCGTGTTGGCGTTAGGCAAGCTAAGAGACGCTCGTGCGATTGATAGTTTATTAATCTCGGTTAAAGATGAGGATGAGATTGTTCGGGCAAACGCGGCTTATGCGTTGAGTTCATTTTATAGCCCCGAGATTCTAACGACTCTGATCGAAGTTTTAGATGATCCTGTTGAACGAGTACGTGAAGGCGCAAGTGAAGCATTGGGTCATCTGACCGGTGTCAATTTTGGTACGAGTAAATCCCAGTGGACTGCCTGGTGGGAACAGCAAAAGGCAACCATGTCGAAAAAAAATAAAAGTCAATAAATCCAAAAAAAGAAATATATTCACGTCTTATGTTACAAGTTGTCACAAGCCGTCAAAAGTGCGACATCCTACATTTAAAAATACAATAAGATTTGCTTTAATTTGTGCGAGCAATTACCCCCGTTGCTGTTAAGAATAAAGAGTATCTTATGCAAGAGCGCCGTGAGCATCAGCGCGTTATATTTCGTCGAGAAGTTTATTTGACCTTACCTGGAGGTGAGGCAAAGCACTCTATATCAGAAGACTTTTCAATGTTTGGTATTGCGGTCTTAACCGATACCCCTCTGCAGTTAAAACAATCGCTCATTGTTGATTTTAAAATCATGAGTCACGATCAGGAACGTGAGGTCAATTTACGCGGTAAGGTTGTGTATTCAAGTCCAGAGTCAGGACAGTTTAAAAGTGGTATCAGTTTTTATTAATTTGCGGTTGCTCTGGATTGTTTGCTGATTGTATCTTCCTTCATCAAGGTTAATGCACGGTTCATTTTATCGACACAAGTATTAAAGCGCCCATGTTGTTGTTGAATTTTTGCCGCTTTAATCAAATTTTGGATACGTTGTACATCTGCCTTACTATAGTCTTTTGATTTTTCTTTTAGTAATTGGCTCACTTGCTCGATGCTTTTACTGCAGCGTTGATCGACGGGAGGTTCTTTATGGCGGCTACAACTGCTGGAGGTGACCAAGACGAAAACGATAAATGCGATGACGGTCTGTTTAGTGTGCATAAAATGAATAACTTCGGTGTCTGAATTATTGTATATAATAGCAGACTCAACATCATTAAAAGGGCAATAAGGTGCGTGCATTACTGGTAGTCGCTCATGGCAGTCGACGTGCTGCGTCAAATGACGAAGTAACAGCGTTAACGGATCAACTCCGCAGTCGTATTTTGTCCTTTGCAGAAACTGACTTTGATTTTATTCATGCTGCATTTTTAGAGTTAGCCAAACCCTCTATACCGGATGGCATAAAAGAATGTGCTAACCAAGGGGCAGATGAAGTGGTTGTATTACCTTATTTTTTATCTGCCGGAAGACATGTCGCCCAGGACATTCCCGACATTATCAAACAAGTGGCGCCCGATCTGCCGGGGGTGAATATTATTATTGCGCCTTATCTCGGCACGGCAGCTGGTTTGCCCGATCTCATGCTGGAGTTGGCTAAATAATCGCCATAAGCGACTGAAAGCATAAAAAAAAAGCAGTGCAAAAATATTTTTCTAACCCCCGCGTTTCTGACCAGTTTCGTAAAATGATCAGTCACTTAGCTGATCTATATCATCCAAGATCTATTTTTAAGTCATTGAAAATAATGAAAAATAATAATCCAGATGATGGAGTTTGGTACTTGCATGCACATCGCAGGGCGACTATGGTTAGCGAACCAGTTGCCTTTGGGTAGCTGGGCGGAAGAAATTTCGCATTTTTCTTTGTTGTTAAAGACTTAAAAACCTCCTCTT
>CAMYMO010000307.1 GCA_947259425.1 uncultured Ectothiorhodospiraceae bacterium
TGAGCTGGGTGGCACCGATCAAAAATTCAATTTGTTGGTTGGTCGCGAGCTGCAAAAGCACTATGGCCAGCAACAGCAAGTGGTGTTGACGATGCCAATCTTGGAAGGACTCGATGGCGTACAAAAGATGTCTAAATCCTTGAATAATTACATTGGTATTGATGAAGCACCAAATGAAATGTTTGGTAAGATCATGTCCGTTTCCGATGAATTGATGTGGCGTTATTTTGAGTTATTGAGCTTTAAGCCGATTAATGAAATTGAGCATTATAAAGATGAAATCTCAGCAGGCAAAAATCCTCGCGATGTGAAGTTTGAATTAGCGATCGAAATTATTTCCCGTTTTCATTCTGAAGATTTAGCGTTAAAAGCCAAGCAGGATTTTATTGAACGTTTCCAAAAAGGAAATATGCCAGACGATATTCCTGAGTTGAGCATTGCTACCATTGATGGAGAAATGATGCTGGCGAACCTACTGAAAGAAGCTAACCTGGTAAAAAGTACCTCTGAAGCGCGAAAAATGATCCAGCAAGGCGCAGTGAAGATCGATGGCGAGAAGGTGTCTGATCCTAAGCTTGTTTTAAAGGCAGATACTGAGCATATATATCAAGTCGGTAAACGGCGTTTTGCGAAGATCACGCTCGTTTAATCTCTCATTATCTACCTGAGGTTAGTTAAATTCGTCTTGTTTGCACCATTTTAATGCCTGGCTGGCAATCAGCTAGGTAGGGCGCTCAATCATAAAGACTTTTTTTAAATTCTCTCTATACTTTATTGTTTATACGATAGGCAATTTGCCGGATTGTGATATTTGATAGAAGCGGGGAACAAGCTTAGTGAAGCTGAAAGGTTATGTAGATGTAGTCACCAGTTTTTACCTGGCCTTTGTTATCTATGTTGTCCCGGGTTTTGCCGCAAGCAGTATCCAGGCACAGACTCTGGTTATTAATGACACGAATGGTCCTCCCTATACCACACCTGAAGGAGATGGCTTCCTGGATATTATTGCCGGTAAGGCATTTGAAGATGCAGGGTTAAGCTTAAAACTCATTAAAACTCCACCCGAACGTGCGCTTCGGAATGCGAACACGGGTATTGATGATGGAGAACTGACACGTATAAAAGGGATCGACAAAATTTATACTAATCTGGTCCGGGTACCGGAAAAGTTAATTGAATGGAAATTTGTTGCATTAACTCGGAACTCGAGTATTACCATAAAAAATTGGGATGATTTATACAAATATAATATTGGTTATATCCGTGGTTGGAAAATACTTGAAAACAATACCAAAAATCATCAAAAGGTCAGTGTAGTACGAAGTCCTCAAGAACTTTTTTCGATGCTCGATAAAGATCGTATTGATATTGCTTTGTATTCGAAATGGATGGGATTAAATATAGTCAAACAAAACGACATACAGGGTGTGCGAGTCGTTGAGCCTCCACTTGCGATGCGCGAAATGTATATCTATTTAAATAAAAAGCATGCTGTCCATGTAAACAAGATAGCGGGTGCTCTTAAAAAAATGAAAGAGAGCGGTGAGTATCAAAGGTTATTCAATCAAAAAGTAATACAGTCCTATAATTAACCAGAACAGCCTATGCAAAGATCATTCGTGCCAACTCGAAAAATTGCTCGCAAATTAATATTTTATTTGATTTCGGCGAGTGCCTTTATCACGCTCTTTATCACGCTTTTGCAACTTTATCTTGATTATAATCGTGACATTACATCGATCGATAATCGCTTTGAGCAGATTCAAAAAGTGAATCTAGAGTTAATTTCGCTTGCCATGTGGGAAACGGATAACCATGAACTAAATTTACAATTACAGGGGATGTATAATCTACCGGATATGCAGTATCTGGCGATACACGAGAATGGCAAACTGACCGTTTCCGTAGGTGAGAAAAAAGACAAAAATATAATCTCTAGAAGCTATCCGTTATTGTATAAGCATCGAGGGGTAACTCAGAAAATTGGCAGCCTGGAAGTGGTTGCAACACTGGAAGATGTCTATCAACGACTAATCGATAAAGTTTGGGTTATTCTTATTTCCAATGCGGTAAAAACCTTTCTTGTTGCCGGTTTTCTGCTTTTTATTTTCCAAAGATTAGTAACCCGACATATCAACGATCTTGCTGATCAAGTAGCAAGTGCTGATATTGATAATTTAGCTAAGCCTATTATTTTAAACCGAGATAAGGGTAAG
>CAMYMO010000308.1 GCA_947259425.1 uncultured Ectothiorhodospiraceae bacterium
CAGAAACTTAATGATGTGACTGCTCAGATGTGTCGTTGGGATCTGGCCCAGGCCGCGCAGTTTTTATAGCGGTTATAAAAGGCTAGATAGGATTAAGAATCTCTGATTAAGTTCATTATCTGAATAATAGTGAATTTATTCAGAGGTTCTAAAGGAAAATAGCGTAAAAAAAACGGAAACAAGGAGTAACAAATGGCTGATAGCTTTCAAAATGAAATTCCGAAAGCGCGTGTGAATATCACGCTCGATGTGGAAACTGGGGGCGCACGTAAGAAGCTGGAATTACCTCTAAAGATGCTTGCTTTAGGAGATTTTAGCGGGGGTAAAACCAAAGGACGTGTTGCTGATCGTGAACGGATAAATATTAACAAGGAAAACCTGGAACAGGTATTAACTGATTTCTCTCCAGAAACGAAATTTACGGTTGATAATGTAATCAAAAATGATGGAACAGAAATTGGTGTTAATTTGAAGTTTGATAACTTCAAAAAGTTCAACCCTGAACAAGTTGCCAAGCAAGTTCCTGAACTCGATAACCTGTTATCAATGCGTAACTTGTTAAAAGATCTTAAATCGAACTTATTAGACAACGGTAAATTCCGTCGTGAGTTAGAAAAGATCGTCCAAAATCAACCAGAACTTGAAGGTCTCAAGGCAGAGCTCGACAAATTAGCACCGAAAGAAGAAGCCAGTGCTGAAGAAGCCGAGTCTACCAAGTCTTAATAAAGTTCACCAGTTAACTAGCTAGGGGAGTAATACTAATGGCTATTCAAGAACATGCAGGTGCTGAAGAAGCAGTTGTAGAAGAACAGGATGCAAATGTCTATGAGCGTCTATGTGATCTGGTTGATATAAAACCAGTCACGGATCCAGTTGCCTATGATGCATTCAGTGACTTAGCTGCAATGGCAGATACTTCATTGAACGAACGATTAACTGCGGCATTACAGGTCTTTTTGGAAGTAATGGAAGACAGTGCGGCAGGTGGTATTAAAATTGACAAAGTTTTATTGGATCAATACATCGCCAAGATCGATCAAACGCTTAGCAAACAGCTCGATGCGATCATGCATCATGAAAAATTCCAAAAGATCGAGTCGGCCTGGAAGGGTATGAAATACCTGGTTGATCGGACTGACTTCAAAGCAAACTGTCGCATTGAGCTTTTAGATTGTTCAAAAGACGATTTACGTGAAGACTTTGAAGATGCACCTGATACGACACAATCCGGTTTGTACAAACATATCTATGTGCAGGAATATGACACCCCGGGGGGTGAGCCTATTTCTACTGTGGTTTCTAACTATGAGTTTGATGCCGGTGCACAGGATGTGGCGTTATTAACCGAATTATCACGCGTTTCATCGGTCACTCATTGCCCATTCCTGGGTTCTGTGGGTCCTATGTTCTTTAAGAAGGGTGATATTAATGACTTGCCTAAAGTTCATGACCTTGAAAACTACATGGATCGAGCTGAGTACATCCGCTGGCGTGGATTACGTGAATCAGAAGACTCACGTTATCTAGGGTTAACCCTACCACGCTTCTTGTTGCGTTTACCTTATGGACAAGAAAATAATCCGGTACGTGCGTTTAATTACGAAGAAGAAGTAAATGCTGAAGGTAGTGAAAATTATCTTTGGGGTAATTCAAGCTTCGCCTTTGCAGCAAACATGGCACGTAGCTTTAAGGAAAATGGGTGGTGTGTGAATATTCGTGGACCAGAATCTGGTGGTAAAGTCGAGAACCTGCCAATTCATTTATATGATGCGGGCAAAGGTTTGCAAGGAAAGATTCCTACCGAGATCATCATTCCTGAAACTCGCGAATTGGAATTTGCGGAACTTGGCTTTATCCCACTGAGTTACTATAAGAACAGCGATTACGCTTGTTTCTTCTCAGCGAACTCAGCGCAAAAGGCACCAGAATACAGCACCCCTGAGGCAACCGCGAATAGCCGTATTAATTCGCGTTTACCTTATATTTTCCTGGTCTCACGTTTAGCGCATTACTTAAAAGTATTACAACGTGAAAACATTGGTTCAACCAAGAGTCGTAAAGTGCTCGAGATGGAACTCAATGACTGGGTACAAACCTTAGTGACCAAGATGAACGATCCGGATCCCGATCTGATCGCGACCCATCCATTACGTGATGGTCGTGTTGAAGTGACTGAGATCGTTGAGAATCCTGGTTTCTATAGCGTTAGCTTATACGTTATGCCTCATTTCCAAATTGAAGGTGTCGACGTGAAATTATCACTGGTGGCGCAAATGCCAGCGGAAAAAGACTAACGTAAAAAAATCCCAAGCGGCGGAGGGAATCGCCGCGGTGTTTACAGCTCTATCTTAGGATGGTTGAGGTAAATGCCAAACTGGCAGCGTGCAATGGAACCGTGCGTTGAAACTTGAGTGTGCTTTCTAAGGCGTAATGCTTTGTATGCTCAGGATTGGTGGATTTAAATGTTAATTTATTAGTGTTTAAGTCATGGAAATTGAATAAAACTTAAAAGGAAGAAATATTATGCCTATTCCAGCATATGTAAATGTAACTGATGACACAGGTAAGAAACTAGACGGTTCAGTAACCATCGAAGGACGTGAAGGATCTTCAGAAGTTGTGGAGTTCTGCCACGAAGTGCGGATGCCAATTGATGCCGACGACGGCACCATCACGGGTACTCGTAAGCACGAGCCTTTCATTTTTACTAAATCATATGACGCAATGTCACCGTATCTTTATAAAGCGGTAACAAATGGTCAGACTCTGAAAGAGTTAACAATGATTTGGTACAAAATCGATGATACTGGCGCTGAAAAGGAGTATTTCCGTCATACATTAGAGGACGTTAAAATTACCTCAATCAAACCTAAGATGCATAACGTGAAAGATCTTGATAAAGAACGTTATCCTCACCTGGAAGAAGTGAGCTGTAAGTATGCAAAAGTCACCTGGACTTATGCAGACGGTAACATCTCATTCTCTGACTCGTGGGTCGAAGGTAGATAAGCAGTACCGGGGTATGTGCTTTGCACATACCCCATTTTATTTTCTATTTTCATTTATTAATAAAAGACAGGAAAATGCAACACGCTTTATTTGAAGTATTAACCGGGGAATTTTCCAACGGGCAACCGATTGAAGATGTACCACGCAGTGGTGATGTTCAAATGAGTGTCATGGATCATCTCACGCGTTTACTCAATGCGCGTAAAGGTTCAATGATTCATGATCCTGATTATGGATTGACGGACATTGGTCAGATCTACCAAAGCCTGCCTTACTCAGTAAATGAATTAATCGATGTTATAAGAAAGGCCATTTTGAAATACGAACCGCGACTGGCGCGTGTTGATGTGTCGTTTAAACCCATTGTGACCACCGACTGTGTATTACATTTGGAGATTTATGGACGACTGCGGAATGGTGAATTCGTTTCTTATGACACCTTTTTCTTAAGTGGCGGTAATGCCCAGATTAAACCAGGCCATCGAAAATCAGATGGGCGAAGAAGTTGATGATAGATGCGTGATTATTACGAAGCAGAATTAAGATTATTACACGACTCTGCACTGGAATTTGCCAAGGCATATCCGGAGCAGGCGGGTATGCTGAATCTGAATGAGGTAAAAGATCGCGATCCTTATATAGAACGCTTGCTTGAGGGCATGGCATATCTGACTGCGCAAATTCGTCAGCACATCGATGACGATATTCCTGAGATTAGCGAAACACTGCTGAATCAACTCTGGCCACATTTTTTACGTCCCTATCCATCCGCCTCTGTAGCCAATTTCACGCCCCGGATTGGGCAATTACAGGCCACGCAAGAGATAGAAAAGGGGACAATTTTATTGACCTCATCCGTTGGTGATGAGCGGGTGATCTGTCGGTTCCGTTCAACGACGGATGTAAAGCTCAATCCGATACGTATTATCAAAATGGATTTAAACGAGCCAGCTGGCGGTGGCTCAACCATCACATTAAGATTTCAGATGGATAGTGGTCTATCGGGGCATGATTTAAATCTGGAAGATCTAAAGTTTTATTTACACGCCGATCCGGCCATTGCAAACTGGTTACATTATCAGTTATGCATGCAGTTAGAGACCGTGCGCGTATTATTTCCCGAGCAACCGACTAAAAAGCCAGTCGTGATGCAGGGACGTGAGGCGGTGAAACCGGCACATTTAAGTCCCGAAGATGCATTGATTAACATGTCAGGTCGAAGCTTTCATGGATTCCACTTACTGCAGGATTTGTTTTGTTTCCGTGAAAAGTACATGTTTTTCACCTTAAAAGGTCTGGAAAATGTCGATTGGCCCTATACCTCTTCAACGTTTGATATCGAGTTTAAAATAAAGGGGTTGTGTCCATCGGATCATAATCTGAAAAAGGAAACCTTCTTATTACATTGTTCACCGATTGTTAATCTGTTTGAACACACCAGCGAACCCATTCATTTATCACATCGTCGTAGTGAATACCCGGTGATTGCTGATACCCATGCCCGCGAAGGCATGCAAGTATACAGTTTGGATAAAGTGGTCGGTATCGATTCTGAGACCGGTGATCGCCATGACTATACGCCGATGTATACTTTTCAACATCGCGCCAAGAATGGACGTTTTTTCCATGCTCATCGTAAAGTCATCGGTCCGGAACAAACGGGTACTTATCTGAGTGTTGGTGGCAAGACGAATTTCAAAACTGAAATGTTGTCGTGCACATTAACGGGTTGTAACGGCAGCTATCCGCGCCGCTATCTGAAAGAAAATGATATTCGTACGCCATCGGTTGATTTTCCCTCTTATGCTGCATTTACCAATATTACCCGACCAACCGCGATGTTAGAACCACCGGAAAAGTCTCGCTTTCAATGGAATCTAATCTCTCATCTATCGTTGAATTACGATTCGATCGTGAATAAAGAGACCTTGCAACGATTATTAGGTTTGTACGATTGGAGTCATAACGAACAAAACAAACGTCGTATCGAGGGTATCAAGGATATCGAGGTTAAGGCCGTCGATCGTATTCGTCGCGGTGCACTGATGAGAGGTCTCGATATTCGTTTAACCTTACACGAAGATCATTATCGTTCGATTCCGGATATCTATTTATTTGGCCAGGTGTTGCATCACTTTTTTAGTATGTACGCCGCGATGAACTGTTTTATACAAACTCGAATTTTATGTCATCCATCAAATGAGGAGCTCGTGTGGGAACCACTCGTCGGCGAAAACTCCCCGATTTAATCGAGGACGTTTTTGCGAATGCAGCTAAGTATGAATTTTATCAAGTCATGCGTTTACTTGAGTCGGGCTGGTATGGCCACGGTTCTATCGGTAAAGGGCTGGATAAATGGTTGCACATGCGCCCGGCACCTGAGATTAGTTTTCCCGGTGCGGATGTGCGTCGTTGTGAGTTTGATGACAATGGCCAGGTCGACCTGGAACTCAATTTCATGGGATTGTATGGCGTCGATGCGCCGGTTCCACACTATATAATAGAACACGTTGCCCGCGATGATGACAGTAGCGATGCGATGCGGGGTTTCCTGGATATTTTTTCGCATCGTTTGTATGCCTTGTTTTATATGGCCTGGAAGAAATACCGACCCTATGTTGATTTAGAAAGCCCCGACTCCGCCTATCGCGATTATGTGATTGCCTTGTCAGGTCAAAGCCTGAATGAGCAGGATAATGCCGAACTTGGTTTTAGCGGTGCAATGGGCTCGCGGGTTCGCAACGCAACGGCATTAGCCGGTATGTTGACCGAATATATGGGGGATACGACGACAAAAGTGCGCGAATTCGTACCACGTTGGGTCAAGATTGATAGCGAGGCCTTTGTTGGCGGCGAATTCCATCAGGCAATGCAGCTTGGCGACAATACGATACTGGGTGATGAAGTACTCGATATTAGTGGCAAGATCGATATCGTGATCGGTCCAATGGAGGTCACCGAGGTAAAAAAACTATTGCCGGGTCGACCCGATGCTACGGCGTTAGGCAATTTAATTCGTCGTTATCTGGATCCGACCATTGATTTCGATTTGGTTTTATTAATTAAACCTTCATCCATACTCGGTATGCAATTAGGTGATGAAGATGTGATGTTAGGTTGGTCGACTTGGGTGGGCTATCAGGTATCGGATTTAGACGAGATTCGTATTCCCGGTGAAGCACTGTTAATGGAAAACGAAAACCAACAGTCAGAACAAACGAAAAAAACCAAAGCTGAATTGGCCATGGTGGCTTAGAAAGCATTGCGTAAAAAACAAGTTTATAAGGGGAAGAAACTTGAATAATAAACACGTCAAAACATTACTGGAAAAACTAAACGACTATTGTGCACGTGCTTTAGAAAACTCTGCGGCATTTGCCAGTACACGCACGCACTATGAGGTGACGCTGGATCATTTAGTTATTAAGCTCATGGAAGAAGGCGGTAGCGACTTTGATCGCGCGCTTGAGCATTTCGGTATTGACCAGGATCAGCTATGGCAAGATATTCTCGAACACATGAGTCGCTTTAACTCAAACAACCAAGGTAAACCGGGTTTTTCTCCAGTGTTGTTCCAGTGGTTGGAAAAAGCTTATATAGCCT
This sequence comes from uncultured Ectothiorhodospiraceae bacterium, assembly GCA_947259425.1. Classification (GTDB taxonomy): domain Bacteria; phylum Pseudomonadota; class Gammaproteobacteria; order UBA6429; family Thiohalophilaceae; genus SZUA-24. The sequence goes on from CAMYMO010000308.1 coordinate 6,613, forward strand.
CTTCATTACATTATGAGATGGAACAGATTCGTTCAGTCGCATTACTTGATGCCTTAATCGAAATGTCACCGACCTTACCTGGCGCGGCCTATCAGGTGTTGGATAATATATCGCTTGATGTGTTACGCAAAAATTATGAGGCGATCATTGATGGGTCAGTCGAAGCAGATTCTTACCTACCCCTTGATTTGACGATTCCAAGATCGGAACGTGCAGATACGGAAGAAACAAAAAGTAATGCAAAAAATATAGGTAAAAATCCTTCTGCAGGAAAAGATGCACCTGCAGCCGATTCGGCTCTGGCCCGTTTTACCGAGGATGTCACTGCCAAGGCCGCAGCAGGTAAAATTGATCCCGTGTTAGGAAGGGATGACGAGATTCGTTTAATGATCGATATCTTAAGTCGTCGCCGTAAGAATAATCCTATTTTAGTCGGTGAACCTGGAGTCGGTAAAACGGCATTAGTGGAAGGTCTCGCTTTACGGATCGCAGAAAATAGCGTACCCGATAATCTGAAAAAGATACGCCTGCATACACTGGACCTGGGTTTATTACAGGCCGGTGCGGGAGTGAAAGGTGAATTTGAAAAGCGCCTGAAAGCCGTAATCGATGAAGTTAAAAATTCAACCACGCCGATCATTATGTTTATCGATGAAGCGCATACCTTGATCGGGGCCGGTGGTCAGGCCGGAATGAGTGATGCGGCTAATTTATTAAAGCCGGCACTTGCGCGTGGTGAGTTACGTACTATTGCGGCGACGACCTGGTCCGAGTACAAACAATATTTTGAACGAGATGCAGCTCTAGAGCGTCGTTTTCAATTGGTAAAAGTTGAAGAGCCGTCGATCGATAAGGCCATTCTGATGTTAAATGGTCTAAAAGATCAGTATCAGGCGCACCATAATATTTTAATCACCGATGAAGCGATCGATGCAGCGGTAAAATTATCTAGTCGCTATATTAATGGTCGTTTCTTGCCTGATAAGGCCATCGATTTGCTTGATACCGCCGCAGCACGAATTCGCATGGGGCAAGCAGCAAAACCGGCTTCGATTGAATCGGCTGATAGTCACATTGATTACATTGAGAAACGTCTCAAGCAACTAGAAGATGAAGAAAAAGATGGTCTGTTTGTCGATCAACGTTTGGTTGCGAAATTAAAAGAAGAAATGCAGGAAACCATTACCAGACGTGATGAAGAGATAGCGCGCTGGGAGCAGGAAGTTGAACTGGTTAGTCAGATTCATGAGAAACGTGAAGAGCTGCAAGGTCATTATGCTGCGGATAAGCCTAATCAAAAGGCGATTGATAAATCATTAAAAGATAGTAAAAAGGCACGCGTTACCCTGGTCGATATTCAAGGTCAGGAACCGCTGGTACAGGCTGAAGTCAATGGTGCAGCGATATCAAAAATTATTTCAGATTGGACTGGTATTCCGGTTGGCAACATGCAAAAAGACGATGCCAACGCATTAATTGCCTTTGAAGATCGAATTGGTTGTCGCGTTGTCGGGCAAGACATGGCGGTAGCCAGTATCGGACGTGCCATTCGAAGTGCGAGGGCCGGATTGAGTAATCCAGATGCACCGTTAGGCGTATTTTTATTAACAGGACCAAGTGGTGTTGGTAAAACCGAAACCGCACGTGCGATAGCCGAAGAGTTATACGGTGGTGAACGTTTTCTGATTACGATCAACATGAGTGAATATCAGGAGGCGCATACCGTTTCACAACTCAAAGGTTCGCCTCCCGGATATGTGGGTTATGGTGAAGGCGGTGTGTTAACAGAGGCCGTGCGCCAACGCCCGTATTCGGTCGTGTTATTAGACGAAGTTGAAAAAGCCCACCCGGATGTCATGAATCTGTTTTATCAGGTCTTTGACCGTGGATTTATGCGCGATGGTGAAGGTCGTGAGATCGACTTCAAAAATACGATCATTTTAATGACCTCAAATCTGGCCAGTGAAGAGATCATGGAAATGACACAGGCTCCGGCTGAAGAAGAGGGGCCAGTAGTACAAGGTATCGATGTGGGTGACAGTGCAGCCACTGTGGCAATGCATACCGAGCAAGCAGAAGAGCAAGATACGATTGCAACTGCTACCGAGCAAGAAGAAGCAGAGTGGCAGATGCCCAGCATCGGCTCAATACGCGAAAGCATTCAGGCGACTCTACTACGTCATTTTCAACCTGCTTTACTCGGTCGTATGCAAGTTGTTCCGTTTATTTCGTTGGATCAGGATGCCTTACAAAATATTGTCGCACTGAAACTGGATGGCGTCGCACAGCGCTTGAAAAACAGTCACGATATGGAATTTCGTTGTCATCCGGATGTGTTGGACTATTTAGCTTTACGCTGTAATCAAACAGAGACCGGTGCACGTTATATCAATTCAATCATCGAACAACAATTACTTCCAGAAGTCGCCCGGAGTATCTTGGCTTATATGATGGAAGATGATATGCCCGACATCCTCACCCTGGAACTGGATGATAATGGTGAAATGTCACTGCTGTTTGCGGATAAACAACCGGCTATTGATAAGGAAGAAGCAGAAGCAATTGCTTAAAGGAATAATTCAAAGGATTACACGTTAAATGGACGCAACAACGTTAGGGAATTTAGGTCAGGACGTCGCCGCGGCGAATGAGGGACAGTTAAGTCTGTCCATCGCAGGTGTGAATACCGATGATGTGACCTTCCTGAGTTTTGATAGTGAGAGCCATTCATTATCGAGTGACTATCGTTTTAACTTCATGCTCGAGTTAGCAACCACACTTGATCTTACGAAAGTAATTGGTAGCGCTGCCTATTTTGAAGTAATGGATAACAGTGAGCCTGTCTACATTCATGGCATTATCACTGAAGCGACCTATTTGGGCGCGCGTACCGATGGTGAAACCTATTACATCAGTATGAATTCAATGCTTTATCCGTTAAAGCATAATGTCCAAAATCGAGTTTATCTAAATAAACAGGTTAAACAGATTGTGCAAGAAGTGTTAGAGGATGCACAGTTTAACAATGCTGAGTTTGAATTTAAAACTCAATTAGACTATCCGATCCGCGAATTTACCGTACAGTATGATGAAAGCGACTATGAGTTTATCCAGCGACTGCTTGCCTATGAAGGTCTGTTTTTCACTTTCGAGCAAAAAACAGACGGGGCAAAATTAATTATTTATGACAACATTGCCGATATTCCTGCTTTTGAGTTGGGTGAGTTAACGTATGAAACTCAAAGTGGACAGGTTCGCTTGATGCAAACGATTTATAGCTTTAATCGCCAGTCACAAATGATCACCGATAACGTCAAGTTTAAGGATTATAATTATCGAACGCCTGAAGCAAATCTGGAAGCAAATGCATCGCGCTCGACGAATGTTAGTGGACAGGGTACGGAGTACCGGTATGGTGAAAATTACAAGACCCTGGATGATGGCGATCGTATTGCCAAGTTACGCCAGGAGGCTTTAGACTGGCCCCGCGAGGTTTATCTCGCCGACACAAATTGTCGCGCCTTAGTTCCTGGCCAGAAATTTACGCTAACCAATCACCCAAATGAATCCCTGAATGGTGACTATTATATAGTATGCATCGATCATAAAGGCGACCAATCTGGCGCACTGGCTTATGGTAGCCTGGTCAGCGGGATGTTGTATAAAAGTCAGCTGACTTTGGTCAAAGCCGGTATCCCATATCGAACCCGGATACCCGAACGGCGCTATAAACATGGTGTGTTTACCGCCAAAGTTGAAACGACTGGCGGAGACTATGCCTATTTAGATGAACAAGGCCGTTACCACGTTCGGATGCCATTTGATTTATCCATGCAGCCCGAAGGCGGGGCCAGTCATCCGGTGCGTCAGGCTCAGACTTATTCAGGCATGGAATACGGCATGCATTTTCCATTACATGCTGGAACGGAAGTGATACTGACATGTGTCAACGGCGACGTCGATCGTCCTATCATGTTAGGTGCGTTGCATAACCCTGAACTACCTAAT
>CAMYMO010000309.1 GCA_947259425.1 uncultured Ectothiorhodospiraceae bacterium
CATAGGGTGGAAGACGTTTAATCCTCGGAAAATCGTCGATCAATGGGTTCTACCTGTTAAATAGTGCGAATTCAGCGCCTTAGCGAGTTTTTGCTAACATTACAGATTACCTTACGAGGCGTCAATCAGCCTTATGGGACAGGATGGCATATGAAATTCAATCTTGAGAAAAGTTCGGCTAATATCATCCATCGCTATGAACCCGGTGAGGTTGAAATTCGTCAATCCAACCCGGAAATAAACGCTGAAACCGGACAGGCAATTCCTAAAATCGTGACAACCGGCTTTATTTTGACCCCTTCACAACTGATCGAAAACTGGCAAATAAGTGATGATTTATTAACCATTTCAGACTTAAAGCTTGTCCTGGATACCCAACCGGATGTGATCTTACTGGGCACGGGCATCAAGGCAGTTTTCCCGAAACACGATCTGATCCAGGCCTGTTATGCAGCGGGTGCGGGAATTGAAATCATGAACAGTGCAGCAGCCTGCCGAACTTATAATGTACTCGCTTCAGAAGAACGTAAGGTCGCCATTGCCATGACGATCGTTTAGCGAAAGGGTTGTCATTGCAAGAACAAATTAAATGTAAACTAAATTAACGCAATAACGCGTCGCCCGAGAACCCTTCTTTTTCCAAAATTTCTCTGAGTTTACGTAAGGCCTCGATTTGAATCTGTCTTACCCGTTCACGTGTCACGCCAATCGTATTTCCGACTTCTTCAAGCGTCGATACGTCATGACCATTCAAACCAAAGCGTCGCTCCACAACTTCGCGTTGTTTTTCGGTTAACTGACCTAACCATTGTTCGATATTTCCACGAACGTCATCGTCCTGAAGTAACACAATCGGATCAGTGTTGTTTTCATCAGGTATCGCATCTAGCAGTGAGTTATCCGCGTCGCGACCCAATGGACTGTCGACCGAGGCAATACGTTCGTTCAGACCCAACATTCGTTTTACATCGGCAATCGGTTTGTCCAGCATCTCGGCTATTTCTTCCGGACTGGGTTCATGATCGAGAGTTTGTGCTAAATGCCGGGCGGCCCGTAAATAGATATTAATTTCTTTGACAACATGGATCGGTAACCGGATCGTACGGGTTTGATTCATGATCGCGCGTTCGATGGTCTGTCGAATCCACCAGGTTGCATAGGTTGAAAAACGAAAACCGCGTTCCGGATCAAACTTTTCAACCGCACGGATTAAACCAAGGTTGCCTTCTTCGATTAAATCGAGCAAGGCCAGTCCACGATTTAGATAACGACGCGCAATCTTCACCACCAGGCGAAGGTTGCTTTCAATCATTTTCTTACGCCCCGCTTCCTCACCGCGTTGCGCCATACGCGAGTAATGCACTTCTTCTTCAGCGGTTAATAGGGGGGAATATCCGATCTCACCCAGATACAGGCGAGTCGCATCAAGTTGGCCATCAGGTATATTACCTGGTTTATAACTATTGGTTTTAGCCGCAGGTTTGGCTGCCTTGGCTTTTGCGGTTACTGCTGCGTCCTCTTCAGCTGCTTCGACTTCAGCTTCTTTAACTCCATCATCGGTCAAATCCACCTCTAATTCAGCATCATCTAGCAATACATCATCTTCTGTTTCTTTGTTGTCGGCTTTTGCTTTAGCTTTCGCGCCGTTCGTTTGTTCCCTCATACTCCATCCACCTACTCGGGTTAGCGTCGTTTCGGTAAATACCTTTTAGGGTCCACTGGTTTACCGTTACGACGAACTTCAAAATGCAGCATGGCACGTTCTGCCTCACTGCTTCCCATATCCGCTATGTGTTGGCCTTTTTTTACTTTTTGTTTTTCCTTCACATGTAAACGATGGTTGTGAGCATAGGCACTAAAAAAAGTGTCATTATGTTTTATGATGACGAGATTTCCGTAGCCTCTGAGCCCACTGCCGCTATAAACGACCTGCCCTCCCGATGCAGAATAGACAGGTTGCCCTTTTTTGCCGGCAATGTCCAAACCTTTTTTACCACTCTCTCTTGCTGAAAACTTCCCAATGACTTTGCCTTTAGTCGGCCATTGCCAGGAAATCTTGCTTCTTTTTTGTTTTTTTGACGATGATTTAGCAGTCTGGCTCGTAGTTGAGCGATACGAAGTTGATTTAGGTTTACTGCTGCGTTTAGACGGTGTTTTTGTTACTTTTTTATTTTTTTTCGGTGGTTTTACCCGCAGTTTTTGCTTTGGATAAATCGTATACGGCCAACGAACCCGGTTCCAGGTGGCCACTTCGCGTGTATCGTACCCGTATTGCCATGCAATTGAATAGAGTGTGTCACCTTTTTTTACATAGTAATAAGTCTGATTGCGGTTTTTAGCGCTCGAAGTCGGTTTGGATTTGGTCTGTTTTTGATTAGTTTTTGAAGAATCCTGTGCGCGTGGATTTTTTACCCCCGTGTAGTAACTGTATTTCGCGTGGCGCCCTTGCGCACAACCAGCTAACAAACTGAAACAAATAAGACCGCTTATTAGTAAAACGCCATTAAGACGCATAGACAGTTTTGTAAACAATAATCCCAATGACCACTCCAGCGACAACCAGCCAGCCTAACCAATCGACATATTGTTTAAGCTTGTGTTCCATTTTTTCGCCACCCCAGCGCATTAACCCGGCGACCAGAAAAAAACGTGCACCACGCCCAACCAACGAGGCGAGAACAAAGGGCAATAAGGCCATGCTCAGCGCCCCCGCGGATAGGGTAAAAATTTTGTAGGGGATGGGTGAAAAGCCGGCGATGAATACCGCCCAAGGCCCGTATAACTTAAACGCATCGACTGCGATCAAATATTTATCCCAATAGCCATATTCATGCAGCATCGGTTCGAGGGCTGAGAAAAACAATGCCCCAATCAAATATCCGACTAATCCCCCCAGTACGGACAACAAGGTGGTCATCGCCGCAAAAAACCAGGCCTTACTCGGTTTGGCCAACGACATTGGCGCGAGCATGACATCGGGCGGCGGAAACGGTAAGACGCACGATTCAGCAAAGCTTAATCCGCCAAGATATAATGGTGCATGACGGTGACGAGACCACCGCATTGCTTTATCAAACATAGGCTGGAAAATTTTCATTCATCAACACCTAACTTGAGCGGCCTGAATGCTGGCCTTTAATCATGGGTACAAAACTAACCCACTCCAATTCCTGCTCAACAACACCGTCTTCTTCTCGTGTGATTAACATTAATCGTTGTTGGTTGGCTTCACCAACCGGAACGATCATTCGTCCCCCAAAGGCGAGTTGTTGAACCAGATCATGCGGCACCGTGGTCGGGGCCGCGGTAACGATGATCGCATCATACGGCGCATATTGTCGCCAGCCGGCAAAGCCATCCGCTAATTTAAGATGGGTATTACGTATATTCAGTTTCATCAGTCGCTGGCGCGATTGATTTAATAGATGTTCGATGCGCTCGACGCTATAAACCTGATCGACCAGCTGCGCTAATACTGCAGTTTGATAACCTGAACCTGTGCCAATCTCGAGGACCTTGCTGGGAATCACGGGTTGCAGTAATACCTCGGTCATCCTGGCGACAATATACGGTTGTGAAATCGTTTGTCCATGCCCGATGGGTAACGCCGTATCTTCGTAGGCACGACTGGCCATTGCCTCGTCCATGAAAAGGTGTCTCGGGGTGTTTCGAATCACCTCAAGCACTTGTGCATCATGAATACCTTCTTCTTCTAGACGGGCAATGAGTCGATCACGTGTTCGTTGCGAGGTCATTCCAATCCCGTTTCGACTATTCAAGATTGAGTCCCCAATAACCATTCTGTGAGTTCAGGTATGGCGGAGTGTCGCGTTAAATCCACATGCAACGGTGTCACCGAAACATAGCCATTGCGAATGGCATCGAAATCCGTGCCAGGCCCGTCTTCTTTTTCTTCTCCTGGCGGACCCACCCAATACAGATCACGGCCACGTGGATCTTTATCACGAATTACCGGTTCTGATTTATGTCGATGCCCCAGGCGCGTGGTCTTAATGCCGGCAATTTCGTCTTTCGGTAGGTCTGGCACATTGATATTGAGAATGGTATCTGAGGGTAAAGGCGCATTGGCCAGGTCATTTAACAGGCCCACGACCACGTGAGCAGCGGTATCATAATGCTCCAATCTTTCACCGACCAGTGACACCGCGATCGCTGGGAGGCCGAGAAACCGCCCTTCCATTGCTGCGGCAACGGTACCTGAATAAAGCACATCATCACCCAGATTCGCCCCGGCATTGATCCCGGAGATAACAATATCGGGTTCTTTGGCCAGTAATCCGGTAATCGCCAAATGCACACAATCAGTTGGTGTACCATCGACTTTCACCACCGCATCAGAGACCTGGTGAGCCCGTATGGGATCTTCAAGTGTTAAAGAATTACTCGCACCACTTCGATTTCTATCGGGTGCGACCAGCGTAACCTGGGCGACGATTGCCAACGCCTCTGCCATGCAACGAATTCCAGCGGCTTCAAAACCATCATCGTTGCTAAGTAAAATATGCATTAATTTATTTACCACCCTCTACAGCCGGCTACTGCCCACTATTTTGCTTAATTTATCTTAAGGGCCCAGTATCAATTGGGCTGCCCATTACTTGAATAGGGTAATATACTGGAAATATCACCTGAGCACACTCGCGATACGAACTTGACTCTTGACTATGGCTGACCAGAAAGACACAGATAATGATAATGACGACACCCATCTTTTCAGGGATGCGGTGAAAGGGACACGTCGCCTGAAAACCAATACCGTTAAACCTTACCGCTCACGTATCAAACCCATTCCCGTGCAAAGCCAAAAAGACGAAAAACTCGTCATTGAGGAGACCCTGGAGCCCGCCCCGTTTGATGTCAATCTGGAACAAGGTGATGAGCTTATTTATGCTCGTCCTGGTGTCCAAAATAACGTGATGAAAAAGCTCAAACGTGGCCAATTGAGCATTGAGGCTGAACTTGACCTGCATCGCATGACCTCTGATCAGGCCCGTGAGGAGTTGATGGATTTCATTGTACGCTGTCAACGCCAGCATATCCGCTGCATACGTGTCATCCATGGCAAAGGGCTTAGTTCCAAGAATCAAATCCCTGTGTTAAAAACCAAGGTAAACAAGTGGTTACGCCAATGGGATAATGTGCTCGCTTTTTGTTCGGCACGCCCTTTTGATGGGGGCCATGGCGCGTTATATGTCTTGCTGAAACGAATTTAATATATCCATAAATATTATAGGTTATTATCTTAAAATTAAAGTAATCAGGTCATTTTTCCGATATCACTCAACATGATATCAGTCGGCATGCTGCTGACTCAAAGGAGAATTTTATGAACCCTGCTTATGCCCCTGCCGCTGCAATCTTAAACCGCTTACCAAGCACGGTGAAAATAATTCTTCTATTCATCGTCAGTCTCGTTCCGGTGGCCATTCTAGGCTGGATTGCAATCATGGGGGTTAGTGACGCCGCATTAAAGAATACTTTGCTGGCCGTAGCTGGCGTGATACTGGCTGCCTTCACATACATGGTACTCGCCTATAACGCCGTCATTAGTTCAAACTATTCTTCTTTACAAAACGCACTCGATACCATGAGCAGTGGTGACATGACCGTAAGGATGGATGATTCACAGAAAGACGAAATGCAACACGTTGCAGAGTCCTTCAATCTGATGGTGGAGAAATTCGAGGCGTTGATTCAGCAAATTGTGAGTGCCACGGGTCAGCTTGCTGCCGCATCAGAAGAAATGGACACCGTTGCCCGTAATGCAAGTCACAACATATCAAATCAATCGAGCGAGACAGAGCAAGTTGCAGCGGCAATGAATGAGATGGCCGCAACCGTACAGGAAGTTGCCAGTAATGCCTCTTCAGCGGCTGAAGCGGCGAACAACGCTGACAGCGAAGCCAAAGGTGGTAAGACGATCGTAATGCAAACCTCGCAAGCCATTCAACAATTGGCTGACAACGTCGAGCGTACCGCAGAGGCGATACACCAGCTCGATAAAGACAGTGAAAACATTGGAACCGTACTGGACGTGATCAAAGGCATTGCCGAACAAACCAATCTTCTAGCATTAAACGCCGCAATTGAAGCCGCTCGTGCTGGAGAACAAGGTCGAGGTTTTGCCGTGGTCGCCGATGAGGTGAGAACCTTAGCCAGTCGCACCCAGACCTCGACACAAGAGATTCAAGAAATGATCGAACGTTTGCAAGGCGGTGCGCGTAACGCCGTCGACGCAATGGAACAAGGACGCACCTCCGCTCAGGCAGGTGTTGAACAGGCGAAAGAAGCCGCAACCTCGTTAGAAGCCATCACCGGGGCGGTCACCACCATTAATGAAATGAATGCGATGATTGCCAGTGCGGCGGAAGAACAAACCTCGGTGGCTGAGGAGATGAACAAAAACATTGTTAATATCAGCCAGCTTTCGCATGACACCGCCGGTGCAGCCGATCAAACCACTGCGGCCAGCACTGAGTTGTCCAAGCTATCCTCGCAACTGGACTCGTTAATTAATCAATTTAAGATTTCAAGCTAAGATCATTAATTAATCAACTGGTTCAATTATCTCACGTAGCAAATTCGTCGCATAAGCGCCACTCGGCAGCTTAAATGAGAGTTTAAGTTGATTTTCATCCGAGTTGTAATCATATTCCAAGCAGTCCGGAATCACCCGCGTTGCGCGACGTTGCTGCTTGAGTCCGAATTTTTCTAACGAGTTACCCCAGGCCGACCACGCTTCAAGCACGGCTTGTTCTAATCCAAGCGCATCGCCACTCGTCGTTAACGTCCCTCTACCCCATAAAGGGGCGGTAGGGTGTATATCATTTTCAGCGAGGCGCTGACGAATTACATCATCCAACTCATTTGTGGTGAAAACTGTTTTACTGCCGTCTAATTGATAAACATCACCGGGTAAACCAGTCGCCCAACTTTGTTGTGATACCCTGCTCGCTAACACCTGGTTAAATAGCCAGGAACGCGCAGCAGAGATATAGATACGTTGTTTATGCCGTTTGGGTTTGAATTTCCCTTCGATCATGTCATTGAACGCAACTAAATTTTGGCGTTGCCGACCAAAACGTTGCTCGTCAAAATAATTGGGCACGCCATTTTGCTGAATCAAGTTTAAGCGTTCACTCAGCGCATCTGCATCGGCCTTAACCTCGCGCAGCGTGATATTGAAATGATTATATTTAATCGCCCCTTTACGCAATTTCCCAGAATGTCTTTGCTGCTCTAAGATTTCTATCCCAGCTTCAGAAAAAGTATTTAGCTTCTCCGCGTTTATCGTTTTGTACGGCAGACTAAACCATTGAGTTGTAATGGCATGGCGATCCTTTAACCCGGCATAACCGATATCCCGTTCTTTAACCAGGAAATGTTTCGCTAACTGTTTCGTTACCCAGTTTGTATTCTGATTAGTTTTTTTAATTTTTAGATAAGCATGTTCGCCTTCACCGCTAAACGGAAAAGACAGTGCTTCGGTTACAATAAAATCTTCAACATGCTGCTTTAATTTGCCTGTACAGATTGCGGGTGAATAGGCGGATGGAAATATTTGTTGAAAAGACGGCTTCAAGAATGAAATTACGGATTAGCTGAATGGACAATAACAGAACTCATTACCGCAATGCCCTCTTCACGTCCGGTAAAGCCCATTTTCTCTGTCGTGGTGGCTTTGACACTGACTGATGATTTATCCGTATGTAAGTCCTGCGCGATGTTTTCACGCATTGCATCGACATGACCTGCCAGCTTTGGTGCCTGCGCGATAATGGTAATATCGATATTGCCTATCGTATAATTTTCATCTGACATAACCTGATAGACCTGTCTTAATAATACTCGGCTGTCGATACCGGCATATTCATCCGAACTATCCGGAAAATGTTGACCAATATCACCTTTTGCCAAAGCGCCAAGAATAGAGTCACACAGCGCATGCAACACGACGTCGCCATCCGAGTGCGCCTCCATTCCTGAAGGGTGCGGAATAGCTACCCCACCCAGGATCAATTTCTCACCTTTTTTAAATCGGTGAGCATCAAAACCATTACCGATACGGATACTCAACTCTACTTATCCTCCATCCAACAGATCGTTACCGAAATCATGTGCTTGTTGTTCTAATTGTTGCTGATCCAGTTGTTGTTGATCCAGTTGTTGCTGTAAATAAAATTCAGCCAGGGCTAAGTCTTCTGGCTGAGTTATTTTAATATTATCTGCGTGCGCTGAAACCAGCTTAGGCCGAATACCTGCCAATTCCATTGCCATCGCTTCATCAGTAATTCGTTTACCCGATTTTATACCAAGCTCCAAGGCGTCACGTAAAGCGCGATAACGAAACATTTGTGGCGTTAAGGCATGCCATATATGGTCCCGGTTTAAGGTTTGAGTGATAAAGGCATCGTCATCCACTTCCTTCATGGTATCTTTTACTGTAATACCTAATAGCCCGCCATCGGTATCTTTACACTGAACGATTAATTGTTCGATATCATCTACCCGCAGGCACGGTCGAGCGGCATCATGAACCAAGACCCAATCATTATCTTTCGCCTGAGACTCGATTGCCTTTAACCCATTTAAAACCGAATCACATCGCTCTTCGCCGCCACTGGTCGTCATAACGGGTTTTGAAATAGAATTTAAATTGATCGTATCCCAGTAAGGGTCTCTACTCGCTAAAGCAACCACGATCTCGGATATCAAGGCATGTTGTGCTAAACGATCAATAGTATGCTCGAGGATTGGGCGGCCTGCCAAAGATAAATATTGCTTAGGGCAGTCTGCTCTCATGCGTTTACCGATACCGGCTGCAGGTACTATCGCCCAGTATGTCAATCGGTTAGACGGAACAGTTGTGTTAGACATAGTGATAACTTAGTAATGAGATGTTTAAATTGTTAAATAACAATTATTATTTTGGGGACTTGGAATGATCTTCTATTATTTGCACGAAGGTTTCATCTTTTTTGATCATGCCTAATTCACTACGTGCGCGCTCCTCGATGGCAGCTGAACCGGATTTAAGATCGTTGACCTCAGCGGCCAAAGTATCGTTACGTATCTGCAGACGGGCATTTTCTTTTTTTTGTTCAGAAATCGTATTATCCAATCGCCAGGCCGCCGTCATGCTGCCCTCTCCAATCCATAAATCGTATTGGAGTACGGCAAGCAACGTGACTAAAACGGCGGTTAGAATTTTCATCCATTAACTCTTTAGAAGTTACCTATATTATAGAAGGCATTTTTACCGGCGTATTGGCATTTATCGCCTAAATGTTCAGCAATCCTTAACAACTGATTATACTTGGCAACTCGATCAGAACGTGACATTGAGCCGGTTTTAATCTGTCCAGCCGACGTGGCGACAGCAAGATCAGCAATCGTGGTATCTTCTGTTTCACCTGAACGATGCGAAATCACCGCGGTATAATTGGCCTTTTTCGCCATCGCGATCGCATCCAGGGTTTCACTCAAGGTACCAATCTGATTCACTTTGATCAAAATTGAGTTCGAAATCTGTTTATCGATGCCTTCCTGTAAAATTTTCGTGTTGGTGACAAACAGATCATCGCCGACTAACTGGATTTTTTTACCCAGCCGATCGGTCAATGATTTCCAGCCATCCCAGTCACCTTCATCCAGCCCATCTTCAATACTTAGAATTGGATATTTGCTCACCCAGTCTTCCAGCACATCAATAAACTGTTCAGAGTCGAGTGATTTATTTTCAGAAGCCAATACATACTGACCGTTTTTATAAAACTCACTACTCGCCGCATCGATACCGATATAGATATCTTCACCGGGTTTGTAGCCGGCTTTTTCGACTGCCTGCAAAATAACACTGATCGCCGCCTCGTTTGATGGCAAGTCGGGTGCAAACCCACCTTCATCACCCACTGCGGTATTTAAACCTTTATCATTTAACACGCCCTTTAGCGAGTGAAAAATTTCTGCGCCATAACGGATGGCTTCCGCCATGGTCGGCGCCCCCACTGGAATGACCATGAATTCTTGCAGATCAACACTGTTATCGGCATGTGAGCCACCGTTAATGATATTCATCATCGGTACCGGCATCAGGAAGTCATTGCTGGTGGCGAGCACTTCATATAATTGTTTGTTTTGTGCGTTGGCGGCGGCATGCGCGGTCGCTAAGGAAACGGCCAACAAGGCATTGGCGCCGAAGTTATCTTTGTTTTCAGTACCATCGGCATCCAACATAACCTGATCGACGGCACGTTGATCGGTGACATCAAGACCAACACAAACATCCTTTAATTCTTTATTCACATGGCCGACCGCTTTCAACACGCCCTTACCCAGAAAACGAGATTTATCGCCGTCGCGAAGTTCAAGCGCTTCGCGCGTACCGGTCGATGCACCCGAAGGAACGGCAGCACGTCCGATCACGCCAGACTCTAAAATAACATCCGCTTCAACGGTTGGATTACCACGTGAATCAACAATTTCACGACCTATAATATTTTTAATCTTGCTGTTACTCATAATATTTCGTTGCTATCCTATTCTTCATTCATTTAATTAATTTTGTGTCATGAGTGACTGTTCATGTAACTCATGCCG
>CAMYMO010000310.1 GCA_947259425.1 uncultured Ectothiorhodospiraceae bacterium
CTCGTACGGCTTCTTCATCGGCATTATTGGCTGCTGTTGCGGCCTCTGACGCATTCTTAGCAACTTCCTGTACGGTGGCCGCCATTTGATTAATCGCCGTAGCAACCTGGGTGGTTTCTGACTGTTGCTCAACAATGGCACTGGTGGATTCATCGGTGATAATCGACATTTGTTGCGAGGATGCCGTTAGTTGTAGTGAAGCATCGTTAACACGGCTGATCGCGGCGTGAATTTTCTCAACAAACAGATTAAAGTACCTGCCGAGACGATCAATACTATCATTACCGTTAATTTTGACACGCTGGCGCAAATCGCCTTCACCTTCCGCAATATCGCGCAAATTGTTTTCCAACAATTTCAGGCGGCCTGCAACGATCCACTTAAACAGAAGCGCAACTAGCGCAATCGTCGCGCCAATTATTATACCGAGAGATATTATTAAAATGATACTGGATTCTCTAACTGACGCATCTTTTGCTTGCGACATAATAGTTCGGTTTTCTTCACTCTGTATTTTTTGTTCTTCAAGGTCTTTATTAAGCTGGTTAAAATTATAACCAATAATGACCTTGCCTAACTCCAGGCCATCTGAAGTTATCGAGGTTTCATATAACTGGCTGCTATCAAGGCCATCCTTCTCACCAACGGTCGCTAACGGTGCGTCATCAGCACCGACAATAGCAACATAGGAGATATCCGCGTCTTTACTGACTACACTGACATATTGAGATAGAGCACTTAGTTCAAATTCAGCGATCGCAGCGGGTGCTATGGCCGCAAGTAAGTAAGCCTGGTTCTTTGCTTTTGATTTAAGTGCGGCCTTGGCTTTCTCTCTTTGTGCGTCAAAGATGCCTGCGACGACTTCATCTGATGAGTTAAGCAATTCAGTAAATGATCTTTCCTGCTGTGACACAAGAATGGCCTGGCTTACAAACGCCAGGATACTCATGCCGATGAACAGGGTAACGATAAACTTACTTGTGATATCAAGTTTGGATAACACGTTCAGAGACTTGAATCGGCTTTTATTATTGGGATTATCAGACATTTAATTCTCCAGAGGCACAAACAACCATAAAGACTATACCGCCCTTATTCGTAGGGCGGTAAGTTTAAGGTTTTTAAGGTATTGTCCAGTTCGCCCAGGCTAAGCGCATCAACAAAGCCCTCAATCTTGGCTGACTTGCTGGCCTTTTCTCCGGCGTTTAGCTTTAGTACGGCGCCTTTGACCTTATCACTGGTACCCGCATCGGTTTTAGCTGTGGCCGTTAAGGTCCACTCTGGATATAGCTTGGTGCTGTGCACGTGCTTTAAGGAGTCACCGGTTTGCTGGTCAACAATCTCAAAATCATCCAGCTTGATTTTGCCTTCTTTGGCCATGGCTTCTAACAGGCCGGACTTGATAAAACCAGCGTCGAGTAGGCCGGACTTTACGGCAAGCACGATATCATCCTGTTTCTTTGCTTCCTTGAATATTTTAAAATCTTTATGCGGGTCGATACCCTTATCCATTAAGTGCTTCACCTGGAACACATAGGCCGCTGCAGAACGCTTGAATTTAAAGCCCATGACCTTTTTGCCCTTGAGATGTTCAGCCTTGGTAATACCACTGCCTTTTTTGGAAATGATCACGCCGGCGAACTGGCTGCCTGATTTACGCTTCATCGTGGCTATGGGTTTGCTTTGCAGTTTTTTCTCCATGATCACGGCCAATACCGGATTCGACAACATATAATCAACACTGCCCTTTTTTACTGCATCGACCGTTTCATTTGGCTTTAATGGCACAATCTTGACGTCACTTCCGATCGAACTCTGTAAGTATTCACCGAGATCACCCCAACGTTTCATGGCCTTCAAGGCACCACGTGGCGCTTGAACCCCAACTTTAACCTCAGCGATGGCAGTGCTTAACATGCTTACGTTCAGGCAGACTGCTGCTATGAGAAGAGCAATAATTTTTTTCATTTTCATCGATCCTTATAAAAATTTGTTTATCAGACGTATTCGAAGTCCTGGGGCCAACTGTACTAATCTGGGATTTTGGCTAAATCAGTATTGATGCACCGCTAATGCTTTTTCGGACAGGTGGGATGGATCTTTAAAAAATTATGTGAATTTTCAGCGTATTGAGATCAAGGAATTTGTCTGGACTGGTTAGAAGTCCATGAAATCGAGCTTAAGCTGGTAAGAAAGACGACG
>CAMYMO010000311.1 GCA_947259425.1 uncultured Ectothiorhodospiraceae bacterium
TTTTTAGCTTGTTGCTCGAATTGCTCGAACTGTCCAATCACTCGCGAAGATAGATTTTGATCTTTTATATAGCTTTCAAATATTCTCACTGCATTCACGTTTGCGGTAAATGCAATGATAATCCCTATCGTGATTGACCACATTTTTGAACGATGTTTAAAATCCGCGGAAACGGATGAAGCAAACTCTTCGTATTTCCTTGCTATTTTGTCCAGCTGCGCTTCGACCAGATCACGGCTTTTAACCATTTTATCTTTAACTTCATCCAACTCGGTAAAACGCCGTAATACATGCTCAATTGAGACCTTATCAAATACGCCGCGAGTTGCATGGTTCCGTTGTAGAGAATCGATCGATTTTAACCAGCTTTGATCGTCGCTCTTACTAGGCTTGAACATATTTCCAAATGAAAAGGTAAACAGCTTATCTCGAAAAAAAGAAATCAGGCCAGAACCGCCAGCAGTACCCGCACCTTGTGTTGTGAGCATTTGATTTGACTTGAGCAATTTCTGTCGATCAGGTCTCGTACCATTGTTCAATACGCTGACCACAAAATCCCAACAGCATTTTCCAGAAAATAGCCTGTCATTGGCGATCTCGCCACTTAATTTTTTTAGAGTCAGGATGAGGTTCCATTTTCGAACTCGAAGCAAACGATGAATAGCTTCTAAAATAATCGTAACAATAGTCGCTAAAGCCGCTAAGGTTAAAGCAAAGGCAAGGGTGGCATCTAACATGTCCATAGTATGAACTCCTTATATGTTGTGATTAAGCAGTCTTAATTAACAACAGACATATTTATTATATGTACTTAAGGTATTTTACTATCGAGTGATAGTATCGATTTCTTAACAAACTGACAATCTTACAAAACAGAACTGTAAGTTTTAAGTAAGTTGGTTCAAGCTAAACCGTCAGCGCAGTAGTATTTTAAATAGAGTAACCTAATAATATTCCTAAATTTAGGCTGCAGCGGCAGCAACAACAAAGATCATCACAAACGCCAAAATCATTAAAACCGTAATACCAATAAAAACATAACCCAGGACTATCCCCGCCACTGACATGCTTTTTGCTGAGCTATCATATTTACCTGGATTACGCTTGTAATCACTAAGCGCCATATGGCCACAGATTACCGCGGGTATGGCGGTAAAAAGCCCAAAAAACAAACTTAATCCACCACATATAACACTGGCGATGGCTAAACTGCTTTCCTCTTTCTTTTGCGGCATAGATTGAGCTGGTGGTAAATTCTCCTTTTCCACCGGTTCGGATGGGCTTGCATACACATTGGGTTCTTCCATTTGGTTTCCCTCAGATAATTCGATTTAGTTACGCCGCAGCTTCGACTTTAAAAATGGTGCCATCAATCCCAATCACTTTTATTTTTGTACCCGCTGTACAATCGTTACCACTGATTTTCCAGATCGAATCATCAACCTTGATTTTACCCATACCGTTTACGATCGGCTCTTCCAGGGTAAAGGTGCGACCAATGTATTGCTCACCACGTCGATTCAAGGTGGGATGATCGGATTCAGTTGGATTCTTAGCTTGATAGCGTTTCCAAAGTGCAATTGATACCACCGAGAAGATAGCAAACAACATAATCTGATATTCCCAGCCTAAGTCTGGTGCTATCGCCATGATCACACCAACCACGCCGGCCGAGATGCCCATCCATAAAAAGAACGCACCCGGCGCAAATACCTCAAGCACGATCAAGGCGACGCCCAAGATCCACCAGTGCCAAAATGTAATACTTTCAATCATAGATTTTCTCTCAGTTAAGCTCGTGACTTCATCGCTGTCTTAGCCAACTCAGCGATACCGCCAATTGAACCAATCACACTTGAGGCTTCGAGTGGCATAAAGATCATTTTTGAGTTTGGTGCCGAGGCGATGTCTTTTAGTGCATCGGTGTATCGAGTTGCCACGAAATAATTAATCGCGTTGACATCACCTTTTTCAATCGCGGTTGACACCATATGGGTCGCCCTGGCCTCAGCTTCGGCCTCACGTTCACGCGCCTCCGCATCTCGAAACGCGGCTTCTTTACGGCCGTCGGCCTCTAAAATCGCAGCTTGCTTTTGGCCTTCTGCCTCTAAAATAGCCGCCTGCTTTTGACCTTCGGCACGTAATACTTCCGCCTGGCGTTGACCTTCGGCCTCCAATACCTCGGCACGTTTGT
>CAMYMO010000312.1 GCA_947259425.1 uncultured Ectothiorhodospiraceae bacterium
ACTGCATGACTTCAGGCGTTATAAAAGATACCGAAAGCTCGGCAAAGGGGTTGGTCTCAAACATTTTGTTATCCTCAGATTTTAGTTGTGACTCGAGCCCCCTCCTACGGAGACCCTGGTATTTTTTAAGGTGGCATAGAATATCCCTAAATGTCCTATCCGTCTAGAATGTATGCGTTAACACCCCATACATATTATTTATACCCTATAGCCTGAGGTTTTCTGTTGGGCCTTCATCCCTTAAAAACTTTGATAAATCATATACTTTTTATAAGGTTTATCTGTTTCTTAAGCCGGGAATGTCAAGAAATAACACAAGCTTATACGCAGGTAGAAAAAGAAGGATTAGTCATATTGTTAGAGACATTTTAAATAGTCTCTATAATTTTAAATAATCCTTATATTAGTATAACCAGAACTTACGCGATCAAATCAAACAAAGTGAGTTTAGGGAATACTGAACCATGCCCAAATGGGTTCCAAGATGAAGCATGGGCAAAGTTGCCAGGCATGTATGTTGATCAATCTGGTATCTGGGTGGGTGAAAACATGAAGCTGAGAAGAAAAACTCAGAATTGATGCCGACCGAACCGTACCAATTAGGTTCTCACTCGGGTTGTTGCGGATTCTGGGCTTCAGCTCCGACAGACGTTGGCGCGCCAACTGCTGAAGAACATGTCGAGGCCGATCAAGTGCCTGGTCATCTACCATCAGGTTGGCGCTGGGGCTACCATAGTTGTGGAACAGAATTAATTCTGTCCCTGGAGTTAAAAGACCCGGGTAGCGATACCTGGTTTTTTTATCCGAGCCGAGAAAAATAGAAACTCCATACTTGAATATGATCAAATAATACTCAAATCGACAGCTGAGCAAAGTGTGAACTGGGTCACAATATTTTGATATTTAGGCTATGGTACAATCTAGCTATATTATAGAACGCAAAATATAGGCCCACCCCCCAACTATTCAGCGTTGTCTTTAATTATGAAACTTCGGATCTAATCTGAGGGCGATATAGGGTTAATCAATTTTTATTCTCGGGAGGAATAAAATGAAACACACAAAACAAATTAAAAAACTAGGCCTGGCTGGCCTATTTTCGATTGCATTCGTTGCCTGTGGCGGTGGCGGCGGTGGTGGCGGTGGAGCTGAATCAGTCACCTACACTGGGAATACTAACCCAGCAGATATTACTGAAGCCAATAGTCGTGAAATAGCCTCCAGCAGTTCTTCATCCGGTTCGGCGGCACCCATTACACCACTTGCAGAGCAAACATCTTATGACAAAGGCAGCTTTGTCATGCAAACGCTAAAACAACATGCGGATATTATTTCTCGTTCAGTAAAAGCCGATGCGAATGCATTCGGTAATAACCCTGGCGTTGCCGTTACCGTTAATGAAACAGAGCTATGTCCATCAACTGGTAGTGTCAACCTATCCGGTACGATCGACGATCAAACCTTCATTGGTAACTTGACCTACACTTATAACAATTGCAGTGACGGTACAATAACAATTAATGGTTCACTGACCTTTAATATCGCTGCCTATGATCTAACTATTGATGAAGTGACCGATGGCACGTTTACATTTAACAACTTGCACTTTACCAGCAACGACCCGGCTGATGGCATTGATTGGCAGATTGGAGCAACATTCCATGCCCAACTTTTCTATAGCGGAAATTTCAACCCATATACTGAACGTTCAACCGTTAACATGACGATTGTCGACAACGTTTCTGGTGAATCTCTGAAATTTGAAAACTTTGTCGCTGAAGAAGTCTACAACAGTTATGTATCACCAAGCTCACGTACGGAATCAATTAATGGTCGTTTTTATGAGCATGTCCATGGTTATGTTGATATTGAAACCGTCTCACCACTTGTATATTCAACGGCTTTCCAAGGCTACCCCGATTCAGGTGGGCCAATGATCTTTACCGGTGCGGATAATAAGAAAATTAAAATTACCCCGGTTAGTTCGACGATGGTAAGACTGGAAGCGGATACAGATGGTGATGATTTTTACGAATATTCAATTACGTTACCGTGGACATCTTTGAATAGCGCAGAAATTAACGTTAATGCACCCATCGCCAATGCCGGAGCGGATGCCTCGATTGGTCTTGGTGCGACAGCTCAGCTTGATGCCAGCGCAAGTTCAGATGCGGATTTCAACTTGCTTACCT
>CAMYMO010000313.1 GCA_947259425.1 uncultured Ectothiorhodospiraceae bacterium
GATGTTAACGCTACCGGCAACCACACGATCATTTTTGTGGTAGACAACCGGCATGCTTTCCCCGGTTAATAGTGACTCATCAATACTTGAACTACCCTGAACAACGATACTATCAGCCGGAATGCTCTCACCTGGTTTAACTAATATAATATCGCCTTTCGTCAATTCAGTGACGGCGACTACCTGTTGCTCATTTCCTGTTAATCTTGTTGCCATCGCCGGAATGAGTTTGACCAACTCCTCAGCCGCACGACCTGCACGTTGGCGTGCAGACATTTCTAAAAAACGCCCGCTTAGTAAAAAGAAAGTAAACATGGTTACCGAATCAAAATACACCTCACCGGAATTTGTAATCGTGGCCCAGGCCGAGGCTATATATGCCGCACTGATCGCCAGGGCAACCGGGACATCCATGCCAAGGCCGCGCATTTTCAGGTCGCGCAAAGCGGCAACAAAAAAAGGACGCGCCGAATAAAATAAAACCGGCGTGGTGATAAACAAACTTACCCAGCGCAAAAAACGCTGGAGGTTGGCATCCATACCTTCATAATCACCCGCATATAAAGCGACCGCCAACATCATAACTTGCATGGCACCCAGGCCTGCAACGGCAATGCGTCGAATAGCCTGTGAGCGTTCTTTTTTAAAGATTTGCTCTTGTCGATTAGGGTCCAACGGATGCGCGAGATAACCGATATCCCGGATCGCCTTTAATATTTGACTTAGCTTGATTTGGCTATCGTCCCATTCAAGTTGTGCACGATGGGTCGAATAATTGACTTGAAACCGGATTACGCCCGGCAAGCTCTGCACATGATGTTCACTTAACCAGACGCATGCTGCACAAACAATGCCTTCGAGAATAAGTGACGCCTGCTTAAGATCAGTGTCAGTGGTATGAACAAAATTCTGTTGGATAGCGGGATTGTCATACAGATCTAAATTCTTTAGCTCTTCGGGAATAAGTTGAGAAGATTGGTTACTTGGTTCAGTTCGATATTTATAGAAATCACCCAATCCATTATCGACAATCGCCTGGGCTACGGCCTGGCAACCAGGACAACACATTGGCCTATTTTTACCTTCGATCTTTACTGAATAATCAATATCACCTGGTACTGGTAGGCTACAATGAAAACAAGTCTTTTGCTTTTCGGCCATTGCTTAAAGATCTAATTTTTTTTTATCGTTGTTTTCGATCGTAATTCATAATGACCACTGCTATGCTCAATATCAATGATCACATCCCAGTTTCCAGGTTGCAGTAGCTGCAGGTTAACCGAATACAGGCCATTCGATTGTTCACTAAGAAGATGGGTTTGATCGTACTTCAAATTCGCAGGATAAAGGAATTTAGCCGTCACTTTCGCATTACTAAGTGCTGCTCCTGATTTTTGGCTAATTTTCAGCATGAACGTATTTGCTTTTGCTGCTAACGCCGGATCCTGCCAGCCTAACTTGATGTCCCAACCTAATGAATTCTGGCTGAGCCTTTGTTGCTGATAGGTATTAAACTGACTGCCCTTTTCTCGAAAATCATGACTGACCACCCCAGGAAATACGGATTGTAGCGATGCCTTGCTTTTCGGTTCAGGCAAAAACCATTTTGCCAGATCAGAACTCATCCCGGTCTGGGCAAGATAAACAAAAACTGAATTCATTATTAACACCACTGCAAAAAATGAAAATATCGTCTTTGGACCCCAATGCAACTTCTTGGCTTGCCCCTTCTGTCCCGATATGATGGTCGTTGCATACAAGGTCAATAAATATAAGGCCAGGTGTATGGCATACACATCGGCACCGGGCCAACTAACTGCCGCAATAAAACTATAAATAGCCACAATTGACAAGGCAAACACACCGGCAAGAACATACCTGGATATTTTCGTCAGACGTAATGTAACGAGGAATGCAACAATGATGATTGTTATTCCAACGGGTAAGCTAATAAGTAAATTCAATTGATTTCCTAGTCTATAGTTTCTAGTTTGGTAAAAAATGTTGTGCCGAAACCGTTAATTTCTCTTCACTGTCTACTGGCTTTAGTACAAAACTAAATTCCTGATAATCAACATTAAGTCCTTTCGGATCGATAGAAATTCGCGCATTAAGTGTAAAACTTTCACCTGATGAAACGGTAATTCGCTTCGCAGGTCTCACTTCAAATCGAGCGTTTGGTAA
>CAMYMO010000314.1 GCA_947259425.1 uncultured Ectothiorhodospiraceae bacterium
CAGGCCTGCAGTCACCACTGAAGAAAAACCGGTTTTCGCACCGGCATTTAGGTTTACTGCAGAGCGAGAGAAAGAACCGGACGAAGGATACGCCTGAAAGAAACTGCCGGCGATATTACCCAGACCCTGGCCGATGAGTTCCTGGTTAGGATCAATACGGTGTTTTGTTTTAGCCGCCATCGCTTTTGCGATCGAAATGGCTTCCATGAAACCGACCATGGCAATAATAATTGCTCCGATCATCAGCCCGGAAAGGGCTTCGTAACTAAAGCCAGGTAATTGAAAACTGGGTAGACCTTCTGGTATCTTACCAACAACTTTACCCCCCATCCCTTCGAAGTCGAGAAAGTAACTGGCAAGGGTTGTCACCACCACCGCGACCAGTACGCCAGGAAATCTTGGTAAATATCTTTTGAGCCCAATCATCAGCGCAAAGGCGGAAGCACCCATAATCAGAGTTGGTAAATGGCTGTCAGTAACATTTTGAATAACGCCCCAAATGCGTACCGTTAAAAAGTGATCACTGGCGCCGCCTGGCATTTCCACACCAAACACTTTGGAGATCTGGGTTAGGCCAATAAAGAGCGCGGCCGCATTCGTGAAACCAACAATAACCGGATGAGACAAGAAGTTAACAATGGCACCGAGACGAAACAATCCCAGGCAAAATTGGAATAGTCCAACCAGCAATGTCAATAACATCGCCATCGGAATATACGCAGCCATGAATTCTTCCTGGCTATAACCCGGTTGTAAGCTGAGGATGACGATGGGCGCCAAGGTAGTGGCGGTCATGGTTGAAACTACCGCAACGGGTCCGGTACCGAGCTGACGTGAAGAACCCCACAATGCGGCAACGAAAACCGGAACAAAGGCGATATACAAGCCAAAGACTTCAGGTAGTCCTGCCAGAGTGGCGTAGGCCATGGACTGTGGGATTAAGACCAGGGCAACGGTGAGACCGGCAATCGCATCAGCGCGTATTATTTGAGGGTTTTTTAATTCATGTATCCAGGTTAAAAAAGGAAAAATTTTATGTAACATAATGATCCTCAAATAAACGTTTTAAATTTTTTATTAAAGTTATTACAGCCCTGGTAAAAAGCGGCCCTATAACAGGCCCATTGAAAGCATAAAATAATATACTATTGGG
Organism: uncultured Ectothiorhodospiraceae bacterium; assembly: GCA_947259425.1. Classification (GTDB taxonomy): domain Bacteria; phylum Pseudomonadota; class Gammaproteobacteria; order UBA6429; family Thiohalophilaceae; genus SZUA-24. Next base: position 1,154 of record CAMYMO010000314.1, read on the forward strand.
GCAGTCTAATCACCTATTTTATTAAAGATCAATAACTTAGCCTGATATGTGGAATTGGTATTTAGCGGATGCAATTGGCGAGCAGAATCAGCTTCGTTTATCGTCAACAAGAACGGCCATCCCATGAATAGCCTTTTATTTGGTGGGTATTGACCAGGCTTTCGACTTGGGCAATATCCAAATTGTTATTGGCAGCCTGGTCAATCGCAGAAATGGGCTTGTCTAAAAAAGCACAGACCTTTGTAGCAGCTTATATGATTAAATTTCATTTTAAGCCGATCGTTTTAAGGCAAGGCGTGTGAATACGGGACCAATAATTTCAAAAAACACAGTTGAGCTTATCACAATGGATAACAATAACTGTCGATACTCAGGAAAATGATTAGAGGCGACCAGGGCCATTCCAATGGCGACCCCGGCTTGTGGTAATAGTGCCAAACCCATCCACTTTTTTGTTGTTTGATCGGCATGGCTTAATTGGCTGCCCACGGTTGAACCTAGAATCTTACCAAGAGCGCGGCAAACTATATAAACTAAACCAATCAAACCGATGTCCGCTAACGAATCGATATCCAGTGAGGCGCCGGCCAAGACAAAAAATACAACCATAAACGGAGACTCTATGCCTTCGATCGAGTGAAAGGGATACTCATGATGTTTGGCCAGGTTTGCAATCACCGCGCCGACCACCATCGAGGCAATTAAAAAAGACACATCGAACCAGATTGCCAAACCACCACAAACAAAAACAAGTCCCAGAGCCTCGCTTAAGATGGGTTGGCCTGGTTTAATTCGGCCCGTTAAATACGCAGCGGGCAATCCAATGATCAAACCAACTAAAAACGCACCGCCAATTTCCCTGGTAACAACTAACAAGAAAGAGCTTTCACTACTGGTACCATTTAATGAACTCACCACGGCGATACCAATACCGAATAAAATCAAAGCCCAGATATCATCGAGTGCGACTATTGAAAGGAGCAGATTTTTAAACGAGCTCGGTTTTTCAGATTCCGAATTTTC
>CAMYMO010000315.1 GCA_947259425.1 uncultured Ectothiorhodospiraceae bacterium
ATGCTAGCAATGATGATGTGCAGGTTCCCGTGCAATATGTGGAAAATGGCAAGATCGTTTTAAACATTGCGCCTCGTGCAGTGAGTAACCTCGAATTAAATAATGAGCAGGTTAATTTTGATGCGCGATTCTCTGGTAAACCGATGCAGGTGATATTCCCGATTGATGCAGTACTGGCAATTTATGCCAAAGAAAATGGGCAGGGGATGGTCTTTAACGAAGGCGATGAGCCAGAACCACCTAAACCAAACAAACCTTCACTAAAACTCGTAAAATAAACGCAGTTATTTTAAGCGTAAACATCAATTCCGATAGAATGGCGATTCATCTCTTGCGTACGCCGGCCTGATTTACGGCGTGCATAGGGACTGCGAAGATCCAATATCACCGCCTGGCGTGATTGGCGCCGATCTCGACCGCAACGTCGATCTTGATCTCGGCGGGCCTGCTGTTCTGTATTTTTTAGAATGGGGGCATTTTGCGAAGTGAGTCGCTGTGCTTTTCTTGAGGCCGACATTGGGCTGATGTAGGCTGAGTTTATATTTTTCTGTATTCTACGTAACACCGTCGTGCTCCCCCATCTTCGTTAATTTGTATTGTTATTGGCTCAAGACCCTTATGAGGGTTATTATTCACTAATAACACTATAAAATATGTGAATTTTAACACATTCTGACATTTTTAGGCCTGATTATTGTTGTCGCTGGTAGCTGATTTTTGCAATATATTATAGAAAATCAACAAGATAGGTGTGAGACCATAGCCTAATACGATGCTGAACAAACCAATGATAAGCCAATCCGTGTGACCGCTAACGATTAAGGATAGAACCAATAAGATGGCGGGAACCAGCAACCGACGTTTTATCTGAACACTTTGCATTAAGCGGCCAATGTGTCGGTACTGGGTCGTCAAGCTAACCATCAAGATACTGGCGATGCCAATGAATAAGGCAATCAGGGTGACGTGATCTTTAAAGATGTAACAACTGGACAGCACCAAAATTCCTCCCAGGGTACTCGGCGCACCTTGAAAATAATTCGGATCCGCATTTTCTTTATTCAAGGTAAAATAAACCAATCTTGATATCGTGAATACGATATAAATGCTGCCGATAATCAGCCCATCGATTAATAAAGCATTATCAATCTGATAGAAGTGAATTATCAAGGCAACCGCTGGTGCAATGCCATAAGTAAACCCATCTGCGATGTCATCACTTAATACACCGAATCGCGTTGAGCCAAACTTACGTGCAGCCAGGCCGTCTAAACCATCAAATAAGGCGCCAATTAATAAAAACAAGATGCTTAATTCTAGCTTGCCCTGGTAAGCCATATAAATGGCAATCACACCGCAAAGTAAATTAGCCAACGACAAACTATCGGCAATGTATTTCTTTTTTAACCAACCTAAATGAATCGCAATGATAATACTGTTGACCAGATTACTGAGTATCAAAATATTGGTGGCGAGTTGGGTATTTAATAACGGTGCATTAATATGCAATGCATTGATCAACAATACAAACAAGGTGAGATAGTGAATGCCGGTGCGTAACCGATTGTAGCTATAACACTTGTGGCGCGCATATAAATACAACAATATGCCATCTAAAATGACCTTGGTGGCGATCAATATAGCTGGGACCATATCAATCGCCAGATAACCCAGCACCAGCAATAGCGGGTAATCGGTTAGACGATCAAAATAGCGACCAAATACCGTTTCTTTATCATGATGTTTGGCAATAACACCATCCAAATAATCCAGTAGGCCAAATATAATAAATGAAAAGACAATGATATAGGAAGAGTAGCCGGTAATGTTACTCGGAAAGAGCAGTAAGGCAATAATAGGAATGCTCAACAAAAGCTTTAATGTCGAGATGACATTGGGGTGCCAATGGACGCTTTGCGCGACGCGCTGTTCGGTTTGGACTTTTATATCTTTTAGTTTACTCATTTATCATCCTATATATTTTCAATAGCAGAATATCGTTGACGAGTTAATGCCAACATAGGATAAAGCTGATTTGTTTGTAAGAAAATGCCTACGGAGGAAAGGTGCCCCGCGGGTAAAGTGCCCGTGGGTAATGTGCCCTATGGGTAATATGCCCCTTGGCTAAGACGATTAAGTGGACCGACAAGAAAAGTCTCAGCCCTTAATTTTATTCGTCCAGATTGAAGATACGATTGTCGATTCTGGCGCAAAGGATATGGATGAGTAATAAATGGACTTCCTGAGTACGGGCGGTTGAATCTGAAGGGACGCGTAATTCAACATCTTTTGCATTCATGTGTTGTGCCATTGCGCCGCCGTCACGTCCGGTAAAGGCAATCACCTGCATTCCTCGAGAATGAGCTTCTTCTATCGCCCGTATCACATTTTTCGAATTTCCACTGGTTGAGATAGCTAATAAAATATCATTTGTCTGGCCAAGTGAAGAAATTTGCCGGGCAAAGATCTCATTGTAATCATAATCGTTCGCAATGGAGGTAATGGTCGAGCTATCAGTTGTTAGTGCAATTGCCGGAATGCTGGCTCTGTCCTGATGGAATCGATTGATTAACTCGGAAGAAAAATGTTGTGCATCGGCAGCTGAACCGCCATTTCCACAGCTTAATACTTTATGTCCATTTTGTACGCTGGTAATTAATAATTCGACTGCATCAGCGATGGCATCACACATGACTTCAAGTGCGGTCTGTTTTGCGGCAATACTGGCATTAAACAGGGATTTGATTTTATCTTGTTCGCTCATAGTAGAATTTTACCATATTGAAATTAAGTGCCAAAAGCATTTTGTATCCAGTCAATATCAGATAATTGGTTCTGATTTTGTACAATGGCAACGACATCAAAGCGTGCCGGTATGGAGGCATGGATATTATTTGTTTGTAAATAATATTCTGCACTACGTTGTAATTTTTGTTGTTTCGACCAATTGACACTGCTCGCACTATCGACCAGGTTATTTGACTTTCTAGCTCGAACTTCTACGAATACGATGGTCTGGTCTTGTTGCATAATCAGATCAATCTCACCATAGCGACAGTGATAATTTTTTGTGATCAAGGTTAACCCTTTGTCGCTTAAAAACTCACAAGCCATTTTCTCAGCCTGTTGCCCCGTTCTTTGAGTATAGCCCATTATCAGTTATTACAGTTTGCCTTGTTGAATGGCGACTGGACGACCGCTTCTGAATTTAACCCAGGTAAGTTGTCTGCGCACGCGAAGTTGATCATCCAGACTTAGGCTACCCGTTTCACCATCGAAACGTTCGTATGGATAATTTCTTAGCGTATTCAACGCACCGATAATATTGAAGGCATCAATACCCAATGCATACAATCGTTGTAATGAATTACCAGCATCCGAGATCTGGCTGTCGATTTCAGCGCGTATGCCGCGATGTTCAGAGCTTTCGGATAATACCCATGGCATATCACCAAATAGTAACCCATCCATGTCACGATCCCTTTCCTGGTTTAATACCCCGGTATAGACATGTGAGGTAGCATAAACGGGGACTTTCGACGCGTGATAAAATTTCAATTGTGGACGTATTTGCCTTGCTTGTCTTGGGTAGGCGGCGATAAAAATAAAATCGACATCTTTCCGGCGTCGTGAAGTAAATTTGAGATCACGCTTTAACATGGTTGCGATACGTCGATAACGCCGCTGACTGTCATCAATGTTCAACATCGCGCGAATGGGTTGAGAAAAATCTGTTTTAGTTGCCTCATAGGCCTGCTTCTCAATAATGCGACCCCCCATCAATTCCCAACGTTGTTTAAATGCCTGATAAATACGTTCACCCCAGGGGCCATCGGGAACCAATACAGCTGCATTGACGTGGCCATCTAACCAGGTTCGTTCTGCGACTTGTCTCGCTTCTTCTTCGGGTGACAGACCAAACTGATAAAAGTTGCTGCGTACGGCTTCTTCTTCGGGCGTGTAGTTCAGTGCCATGATCGGCACCGGTAACTCTTCCAGGTCGTTAATTCGTTTAACGGCTTCTTTAGTGAGCGGACCAACAATAAATTGGGCACCTTCATCAACGGCTTGCTGATAGATACTTTGTACCTGTTGCACATCACCGACATCATAAATGCGGATGGACTGATTCGTGTTTGGGCGCAAGGTAAAATAGGCAGCTAAAAATCCATCGCGTAAGGCCTCACCTGCTTTTGAGAATTTACCGCTCAGTGGCACCAGCATCGCGACCCGGTCCGGATAGGAAACGTCTTCCTGTTTTCGTTGTGACAAGGCTAATAATATTTCTTCCGCGACCGGGTGATTCGGATATTTTTCACGCCATAAGAAGATTTGTTCTTTTAGCCGGTTGGGACTCAGTTGATGTACTTTTGCGATTTGTACCAACTCCATCCAGCCACTTAATACATCGGGTGGCGGGGCGGTGCGTAATTGTTGTAAGGCACGTTCGGTCATACTGGCGAGTGCCGACCAGATATCCTGCTGGTTTTGATTGATTCTTTCTTTATCGGTTAAATAAACTTCGCGGGCAACCAGCTCTTTTGCGGTTTCCAGTCGATTCCCAAGTAAGGTATAGGCCTCAGCGCGCAGATCGTGATATTCAGACAGGTACATTTCAGGCGTGGTATCGGGGAACGGGGTTTCGAGTACGCTAAGCACTTGGGTCGGTTGACGTTCTGCTATGGCGAAATTGGCCTGAGTCAATCGATATATCATTTGGTGGAACGAATCCAACGCGGTGTAATCAATTGTGGTTAAGATTTGTTGCGCTTCGGGCAATTTGTTCGCACGAGCTAAAGCGGCGCTGGCGCGAAGTTGATAATAGATCTGTTGCGTACCCGTTGCGGTCTTCGCAAATACTAAAAAGCTTCTGGCGGCATTTTCAAATTGACCTGCCTGAAACAACAGTTCAGGATTGGTATCAGAAATTTCTGCGTCAGTAATGTCGGTGTCTGTCGGAATCGTACAAGCAGCCAGGCTAATGAGAAGGCCGCATAAAACCAGAAAACGTATTGTCATGTTAATGAAATTCCCATATCCAGAAGGATTATAGCGTGTCTACACAAACCGGTGTTCTCTATGTCGTTGCCACCCCGATTGGAAATCTAGGCGATATAACCCAACGTGCAGTAGAGGTACTAAACTCGGTTGACCTTATTGCTGCTGAAGATACACGAAATAGCCAAAAGTTGCTGAGGCATTTTTCGATTTCTGTGCCGATGATGGCATTTCACGAACATAATGAACGTGACCAAAGCAACGAAATCATCAGGCGCTTGCAGGCCGGGGAATCCATTGCCTTAATCAGTGACGCGGGAACTCCTTTGATCAGCGATCCAGGATATGAGCTTGTTACCCTTATTCATCAGCAAGGTTTGAAAGTGGTTCCGATCCCGGGTGCCAGTGCATTGATTTCAGCTTTATCCGTTGCCGGTATGGCGACGGATCGGTTTTGTTTTGAAGGATTTTTACCCTCTAAAGTGGGGGCACGGGAAAAACGCTTAAGCGAATTGAAGAATGAGCCTCGCACCTTAGTTTTCTATGAGGCGCCACATCGTATCTTGGCTTGTGTTGAATCGATTGTGACGGTCTTCGGTGAACAACGAATGCTGACTTTAGTCAGAGAGTTAACCAAGATCTACGAAACCATAAAACGTGCTCGTGCCCAAGAACTCTGTGATTGGATTCGAGATAATCCCGAACAACAAAAAGGGGAATGCGTATTGGTGGTTGAGGGTGCTGAACCAACTGAGGATGCTGAGCATGCGAATATCAAGGTTGAGACTATATTAAAGGCATTGCTGAGTAAAATGAGCGTAAAAGACGCCGCCCATATGTGTGCCGAGCTGACTGGAAAAAAGAAAAATGCGCTGTATGAGCAGGCATTATTACTGCGCGATGAGACAAAGCAGCATAATGATTAGCGATCCGTTAAAATAACGTTGAAAGTCGGCCAGGCAACCGCTCGAAATGTACGTTTCTAGAGGAAAGTCCGGGCTCCACTAGGGCAGAGTGCCAGGTAACACCTGGGCGGCGAGAGCCGATGGAAAGTGCCGCAGAAAATATACCGCCAATTCTTGAGCAATCAGGGCTTGGTAAGGGTGAAATGGTGCGGTAAGAGCGCACCGCGCTGATGGTAACATCAGTGGCAGGGAAAACCCCACTCGGAGCAAGGCCAAATAGGCGTGTAATAGTATGGCCCATACTGCACGCGGGTAGGCTGCTTGAGCCATTTGGTGACGAATGGCCTAGATGAATGGTTGCCCACGACAGAACCCGGCTTATCGGCCGACTTTCACTTATCTTACTTATATTGATCAAATATTGATCGAATTCTCCTAATTTTTCACTTTAACTAGCCTCTGTAACCTTCTGTTTATGAAGGAAATTTATCCAACAATTTTCTGGAATGTTTGTCCATTTCTTGATCAAAACTTAGCTAAGTTACTGACAAATAAGCAACTATTTTATCTATTTTGTGGGCTATTCCCCTTGCTCCGTGGGGAGTAAGGCACTATAGTGTTATGTAGTGGGAAAAAGTGGGACTAGATGGATCAAACCGTCTAAAGGGGACTATTAAGCGTGTTTAAAGGTGTCACGATTCTAAATCTCGATGCCAAGGGGCGAATGGCGATTCCGACGAAATATCGGGATGGCTTACAGTCGTCTGTGGATGGTCAGTTAGTGGTCACTCTCGGAATGAGCGATCCGTGTCTATCGATCTACCCAGCGACTGAATGGGAAGAGATAGAACGCAAATTGGTTCGTCTGCCCAGCCTAAATAAACAGGCTTCACGTCTACGACACCTCTTATTGGGGCATGCCTCTGAGGTTGATCTGGATTCCCACGGAAGAATTTTGTTACCGCCTGCGTTACGCGAACTGGTTCGATTAGAAAAACGCGTCATTTTGCTTGGTCAGGGCAATAAATTTGAAGTATGGGATGAAACAACCTGGAACGAACGCCGAGACCAATGGCTGGATGAGACCAATTCTGATGATGGGTTTTCTGATGACCTGGAGTCATTGTCGTTATAGCTGCCGTGGAAGATTTTTTACACGAAACGGTATTACTGAACGAGGCGGTTGAGGCTTTGCAAATCAAACCCGAGGGGGTTTATGTCGATGGAACGTATGGTCGGGGCGGTCATAGTCAGATGATCCTGCAGAAATTTGAGCAGTTTCCCGAATCTGGACATTTATTGGTCATAGATAAGGACCCGTCTGCGCTCGCCGATGCAAAACAGCGTTTTGCCGAGCAGGCTCATACTTATATATATAGAGGCAGTTTCGCTGAGATCGAGCAGGCACTCGCTGACACCGGCTGGGAAAAACCAGCGGATGGAATATTGCTGGATTTAGGGGTGTCTTCTCCACAATTGGATGATGCCGAACGTGGTTTCAGTTTTCGTCGTGATGGACCTTTGGATATGCGCATGGATACGGAAAAGGGGATTTCAGCAGCAGAGTGGCTTGCCAAGGTGGATGAGCAAGAGCTGATCACAATTTTAAAAGAATATGGTGAAGAACGATTCGCGAAACGTATTGCTCGCGCCATTTTAAGAGAGCGTGAGACACAGGCCATTACCACAACACAACGATTGGCCTCGATTGTGGCGCAGGCGGTACCCACCCGTGAACAAGGCAAGGATCCGGCAACACGAACCTTTCAGGCGATACGAATTCAAATTAATCATGAACTGGATGATTTAAAGGCCTGTTTAGACGCGTCATTAGATGTTCTTGCTATTGGTGGTCGTCTTGTTGTGATCAGTTTTCACTCTTTAGAAGATCGAATCGTAAAACGTTTTATGCGCGAACAAAGTTTGGGTGATCAATATCCTCATGATTTGCCGATTCGACATGTAGACGTTAATGCACGAATGAAACTGGTTGGTAAACCAGTCAAAGCAAGTAAAGAAGAAGTAAAAAGCAACCCGCGATCACGTAGTGCGATTATGCGCATAGCGGAGAAGTTAGCATGACGTTGCGGCTGATAAATCTTGGTTTGTTATTGGCATTCGTGATGAGTGCCATCGGAGTTATTTATTCAAAGCATCACAATCGAATGTTGTATGTCGAGCTACGTAATTTACAAACAATGCGTGATGATTTAAATGTCGATTGGGATCGTTTGCAACTTGAACAAAGTACCTGGGCGACACATGCGCGAGTCGAAGGTGCAGCACGTAAAAGATTGGCAATGCGTAATGTTGATTACAATGAGGTAATAGTTGTAAGACCATGACTGAGACGGTACACAAACCTGCAAGTCGTTTTCGGATTGGCACTGTTCTGATTATAGTGTTGATCGTGCCGATCGCCTTAATGATTCGTGCCTTCGATTTACATGTCACGAATAAAGATTTTTTAAAGGGGCAGGGTGATGCCCGTTCTATCCGGGAGTTACCGGTAGCTGCACATCGAGGTATGATTGTTGATCGTCATGGCGAACCGTTAGCGGTAAGTACGCCGGTTGATTCGATCTGTGCAGATCCGCGTCGTTTTGAAGTTACCCCAACACAATTGGCAAATCTGGCTAAGTCGCTTGAATTAAAACCTCAGCAAATTAGTAAACTTGTTAATGACAAGAAAAAAGCGAAAAAGAGTTTTGTTTATTTAAAACGGCGCATCATTCCGTCGCAAGCAAAGAAAGTAACGGCATTAAAAATTCCGGGAATATCGGTTCGTCGCGAATATCGTCGTTATTATCCTACCGGCGAGGTTACTGCTCACATAATTGGTTTTACCGATGTTGATGATAAAGGCCAGGAAGGTATTGAACTAGGTTACCAGCAGTGGCTTAAAGGTGAAAAAGGACGTCAGCTTGTTATGACCGACAACCTTGGGCGGGTTGTTAACTATATAGACCTGATAAAACAACCGAGGGCTGGTAACGACCTGGTATTAAGCCTCGACCGTCGTTTGCAGTATTTAACCTATCGTGAATTAAAGCGAGCTGTTTTCAAACATAAAGCCAAATCAGGTTCGGCTGTGATACTGGATGTGCAAACGGGAGAAGTGTTGGCTATGGTAAACCAACCCTCGTTTAATCCAAACAATCGCAGCAGTCTTAGAGGGTATCGATATCGAAATCGTGTTGTTACCGATACGTTTGAGCCGGGTTCGACGGTAAAACCCTTTACAGTTGTCGCGGCATTGGAGTCGGGTAAGTTTGCCGCGTCAAGCATAGTTAATACTAGTCCGGGATACATGAAGGTAAGTGGCAGTATCATCAAAGATATTAAAAATTATGGTCGAATCTCTTTAAGCAAAGTGATCTCGAAATCAAGTAATGTTGGTGCATCTAAATTAGCACTGGCGATTAAACCAAATGATTTAGTTAAATTACATCGTCGTGTTGGTTTTGAAGATTTAACTCAGAGTGGTTTATCGGGCGAAGTAGAAGGTTCTATAAACCAGCCAAGAATCTGGCGTGACATTGAACGCGCTACGCTTTCGTATGGTTATGGGTTATCGGTAACTACATTGCAACTTGCTCGTGCCTATTCGGTATTGGCAAGTGGCGGAAAATTAAAACCGGTTACGATTGAGCTTCAGTCCAGTCCTGTTGAGGGTGAACAGATTATTTCTGAAAAATATGCGCGTCAAGTACGAACCATGTTAAAGGCTGTCGTCAGTGAAGGTGGAACCGGTACTAAAGCAAATGTCCCCGGCTATCATGTCGCTGGCAAAACCGGTACCGTGAAAAAAGTCGGAAAAAATGGTTATACCGATAACAAATATATTTCAACCTTTGTCGGCATGGCGCCTGCCGATGATCCAAGATTAGTTATGGCCATCACCATACATGAACCACGTGGCGAACATTATTATGGTGGTGAAGTCGCGGCTCCCGTTTTTAGTCAGGTTATGGCGGGTGCATTACGCTTACTTGATATTGCACCGGATGTGTTGCCAGAGAACCAGGGTACATTTGCATTACTAGGTGGAATGAAATGATGGCGATGAATCATATTCCAGTAAAGATGTTACTTAGCCAATTACTAACGGGTTTGGTTGATGCAGCTGGTTTTGCCGACATAATTATAGAAGATATTGTGCTTGATAGTCGTCAAGTTCGAAACAATTCGTTATTTATTGCTGTGCCCGGATTAACCGTAGATGGACGCCAATTTATCGATGCGGCAATCCAACAGGGAGCCAGTGCGGTTATCTGGGAATGTGAGCAAGGTGTGGTTCCCATTCCCGTGGCTTGGCGTGTGAATAAGGAAGGTATAAAGGTACCTGTGATCGCAATTGAAGGTTTATCAAACAAGGTCGGCATGATAGCCGACCGTTTCTATCAGGGACCATCAAAGAAAATGCATGTTGTTGGCATTACCGGTACCAATGGTAAAACATCTTGCAGTCATTTCATTGCGCATGCATTGGCCGAATCAGAACCGACTGGGGTAATTGGAACGTTAGGCTGGGGACAACTTGATAATCTTCAGACCAGCTCGCATACCACGCCGGATGTGGTTACTTGTCATAAATG